>NZ_JBALOW010000013.1:63135-107091 GCF_036965085.1 Bacillus sp. JJ1532 | reverse complement strand
TAGGACGTCGCTAGGCTTTAATAAATGGAGGATTAGCTCAGCTGGGAGAGCATCTGCCTTACAAGCAGAGGGTCGGCGGTTCGATCCCGTCATCCTCCACCATCAATATGCCGGCCTAGCTCAATTGGTAGAGCAACTGACTTGTAATCAGTAGGTTGGGGGTTCGAGTCCTCTGGCCGGCACCACGTAGTTTAGAGCGATTAGCTCAGTCGGTAAAGGATTCAAGATTTAGGAAACAACATTTTATTCCGAGCCATTAGCTCAGTCGGTAGAGCATCTGACTTTTAATCAGAGGGTCGAAGGTTCGAGTCCTTCATGGCTCACCATTTATATATGCGGGTGTGGCGGAATTGGCAGACGCACCAGACTTAGGATCTGGCGCCGCGAGGCGTGGGGGTTCGACTCCCTTCACCCGCATTCATAAAGATAAGCGGAAGTAGTTCAGTGGTAGAACACCACCTTGCCAAGGTGGGGGTCGCGGGTTCGAATCCAGTCTTCCGCTCCAAACATGCCGGGGTGGCGGAACTGGCAGACGCACAGGACTTAAAATCCTGCGGTAGGTGACTACCGTACCGGTTCGATTCCGGTCCTCGGCACCATTGATATATAATAATGCGCCCGTAGCTCAATTGGATAGAGCGTCTGACTACGGATCAGAAGGTTATGGGTTCGACTCCTTTCGGGCGCGCCATTATATCAAATAATAAGTTTTTTCGGGAAGTAGCTCAGCTTGGTAGAGCACTTGGTTTGGGACCAAGGGGTCGCAGGTTCGAATCCTGTCTTCCCGACCATCTTGAATAATATGGGGCCTTAGCTCAGCTGGGAGAGCGCCTGCCTTGCACGCAGGAGGTCAGCGGTTCGATCCCGCTAGGCTCCACCATATTTAATATATAATTAAATATAATCCTTAATTTGGCGGTGTAGCTCAGCTGGCTAGAGCGTACGGTTCATACCCGTAAGGTCGTGGGTTCGACCCCCTCCGCCGCTACCAAATTAGGACCTTTAGCTCAGCTGGTTAGAGCAGACGGCTCATAACCGTCCGGTCGTAGGTTCGAGTCCTACAAGGTCCACCATATGTTTATTATTTGGAGGAATACCCAAGTCCGGCTGAAGGGATCGGTCTTGAAAACCGACAGGCGGGTCAAACCGCGCAGGGGTTCGAATCCCCTTTCCTCCTCCATATTATGCTAAATATGAGCATAGTAAAAATCATATAAATATTATTACCGCGGGGTGGAGCAGTCCGGTAGCTCGTCGGGCTCATAACCCGAAGGTCGCAGGTTCAAATCCTGTCCCCGCAATTGGTCCGGTAGTTCAGTTGGTTAGAATGCCTGCCTGTCACGCAGGAGGTCGCGGGTTCGAGTCCCGTCCGGACCGCCATATTGTGGCTCAGTAGCTCAGTCGGTAGAGCAAAGGACTGAAAATCCTTGTGTCGGCGGTTCGATTCCGTCCTGAGCCACCATTTAATTATTACTAAATGCGGGTGTAGTTTAGTGGTAAAACCACAGCCTTCCAAGCTGTTGATGAGGGTTCGATTCCCTTCACCCGCTCCAAAATATGGGCCTATAGCTCAGCTGGTTAGAGCGCACGCCTGATAAGCGTGAGGTCGATGGTTCGAGTCCATTTAGGCCCACCATTTTTATTTTATCTTTGTTCCGCAGTAGCTCAGTGGTAGAGCATTCGGCTGTTAACCGAACGGTCGTAGGTTCGAATCCTACCTGCGGAGCCATTATGGGGAAGTACTCAAGAGGCTGAAGAGGCGCCCCTGCTAAGGGTGTAGGTCGCGTAAGCGGCGCGAGGGTTCAAATCCCTCCTTCTCCGCCATTATAAGGCCCGTTGGTCAAGCGGTTAAGACACCGCCCTTTCACGGCGGTAACACGGGTTCGAATCCCGTACGGGTCATAAAAAAGGTTGTCAACCAATTGTGTTGGCAGCTTTTTTTTTACTTATTTATAGTTAATTATAGATCTGGATGTAAAAAGATACCATGGACTAAGATTCTATGGTATTTTTTGTATATAGGGCAAATACACAATTTAAGTGAGAGGAATAACATAGAAAAGCCATAAGGAGAAACAAAAAATGATTAAGTATATTATTTTTGATTTTGATGGAACGATTGCCAATTCTCAATATGCATTTGTTTCTGCCTGGAATCATCTAGCTGAAAAGCACCGATTTAAAAAACTAGAGCATGATAGGTTAGAGGATTTAAAAAAACTAACCATTAAAGAACGAAGTAAGTTGTTAAATTTTCCAATGTATAAATTGCCCATTGTGATGCCGGAATTCTACACAGCCTATCGCCAATCAATATTAGACGTGACCCTATTTGAAGGGATAAAGGAATTATTAAATGAATTAGAGAGTAGAGGTTACCATACGGCCATTATTTCTTCTAATTCAGAGGAAAATATTAGGCAGTTCTTAAATCGTAATGACGTTAAGGTAACTGATATTCTTTGTTCCAGTCGCATTTTTGGTAAGGATAAAATGATAAAAAAGTTCTTAAAATCTCACAATGTGCAGTCTTCCGAGGTTATTTATGTAGGAGATGAGCATCGGGATATCGTTGCCTGCAAGAAGTGTAATGTAAAAGTTATATGGGTTGGTTGGGGCTATGATGGCATAGAAGTGGTTCAATCTGAAAATCCTGATTATATGATTCAAACGCCAGATGAAATTCTGCACATCATTTAGAATATCCCAATTTAATTCACCAAAAGATATCTTTAGTCATTCTTAAACGCTTGGAAAAATGCAATTCCAAGCGCTTTTTTTAATCTGGTCTTTTATGCTAGTCAAACCTTTCATCTTTTTCACGCAATTTCCTTCCAGGGTTATCAAGGTCAAATTCCGATGTTATGCCAGTGGACGGACCTCTAAACATTTCTCCAACTGCAATAATCTTTCCATCTGGTGGTCCAAATAGGGGGACCTTCACTTCATCTTTAGAAGCCTCTTTAATTAAAAACTCTTCTTCTTTATTACTCAATTTATATGTCTCCTTTAAATAAATAGTTTTGTGTAAGAAGCCGGAACCATCAACCCAGGCTGGTGCCAGAACCAGCTGTTATATGCAAGGCCCGGTCATCATTAGTTCGTCTCAATACTCACCCCCAACAAAAAGCTATTCAAGAGTCTTGTCCAAAAGTAAGTAAAGCTCTGAATTCACAGTGCTGCATGTTTTATTTTGTCAATCCAGGCAATAAATTATGTCGAAATTTCAAGATTACCTTTATATCTTGCTGTTAATTGGCAAATTGTTAAGTTTGTTGTCAAAAAGTTTAGAAAAACTTTACAAGGTCTTTTTCCAAATCACTCGAATATAATCATGGAAGCTATTGCAGTTAGAAGGAGAAGAGCGACATGAACACAGTTTTTCCAACAGACTATCAAATGCATTTATTTCATGAGGGTACCCTTTTTGAAAGTTATCGACTCTTTGGTGCACATATTATGAAAGAAGATGAAAAGGTAAAGACTCGGTTTTGTGTCTGGGCACCGAATGTGGAAATTGTCAGATTAGTTGGTGATTTTAATGATTGGAATGGAGAGGGGTACCACTTACATAGAGTAAATAATGAAGGAATTTGGATGACTCATATTGATATGGATCTACAGGGGTGTTTATACAAATATGAAATGATTACAAAAGAAGGCAAGTGTTTTTTGAAATCGGACCCGTTTAGCTTTTATTCGGAAAAAAGGCCGGATACAGCTTCCATTGTTTACTCTCTTGATGGCTATCAGTGGAATGACGATCATTGGATGCAGAAAAGAGAAAAAAGAAATAGCCTATCAGAGCCAATGGCCATTTATGAAGTCCATTTAGGATCGTGGCGAAAGACAAAGGATGGCCGCTTCTTATCGTATAAAGAACTAGCCGCTGAATTAATTCCGTATATTGTGGAGCTTGGATTTACCCATATTGAATTGTTACCCCTTGTCGAGCACCCGCTCGACGAATCGTGGGGCTATCAGGGAACAGGCTATTATTCCGTCACAAGCCGCTATGGTAGGCCACATGATTTTATGTATTTTATTGATCAATGCCATCAAAACGGCATCGGGGTTATTCTTGATTGGGTGCCTGGACATTTTTGCAAGGATGCTCATGGGCTATATAAGTTTGACGGAACAAATTTGTATGAATATGAAAATCCTTGGGACAGTGAAAATGCTGTTTGGGGTACGGCAAACTTTAATTTTGGAAAAAGTGAAGTACATAGCTTTCTAATTTCAAATGCGCTTTTCTGGATGGAAACCTATCACATTGATGGTTTCCGCCTTGATGCCGTATCGAATATTATTTATTGGCCGAATCGACATGAGGAAACGGAAAATCCATTGGGCATCCACTTTTTACAAAAACTAAACAAGACCATTTATGAGCGTGATCCTTCATTCTTAATGATGGCTGAGGACTCGAGTGAATGGCCGCAAGTGACCTCACCCGTACATTACGGCGGACTAGGCTTCCAATACAAATGGAATATGGGCTGGATGAATGATGTCCTTAGCTATATGGAAACAACACCTGATTCTCGGTCGAATGTTCATGGAAAAATGACCTTTTCCTTGTTGTATGCCTTTAAAGAAAACTTTGTTCTACCCTTTTCTCATGATGAGGTAGTTCATGGGAAAAGGTCACTTCTAGATAAGATGCCGGGTGATTACTGGAGCAAGTTTGCCCAGCTGCGACTGTTGTTAGGCTATATGATTGCTCACCCTGGAAAAAAACTATTATTTATGGGGACAGAACTAGGGCAATTTTCAGAATGGAAGACTAATGAGCAGCTTGATTGGCATTTGCTTGAGTACGATATGCATATGAAATTAAATGGGTATGTAAAGGAATTGCTGAAGCTATATAAGCGTTCAAGGCCGTTTTTCGAGATGGATTTTCTTCAAGAGGGCTTTGAGTGGATTGATGTAAATAACCATCAGCAATCGATCTTTTCTTTTATCCGCAAAGGAACAAGGGAAGGCGAGCATTTGATTGTCATCTGTAATTTTACAGAGCGTGTTTATGAAGATTATTGGGTAGGTGTTCCTCAAAAGGGGTCATACAGGGAAATATTTAATGGTGATAAAGCGGAATTTGGTGGAGCTGGCTTTATAAATAAGAAGGTTTTAAAGACGGAAGATGAACCGTATCATGGGAAGCCATATTCGGTAAAAATGACGATAGCCCCCTTTGGCGTATCGATATTACGACCTGTTAAGCATCGAAAGGAGAGAAAAGGAAATGGTAAGGAAGAAGTGCGTAGCCATGTTATTGGCCGGAGGGAAAGGGAGCAGACTCCATTCGTTGACTGAAAACCTAGCTAAGCCTGCAGTGCCCTTTGGAGGGAAGTATCGGATTATTGATTTCACTTTGAGCAATTGTACAAATTCAGGCATTGATACAGTTGGGGTGCTGACGCAATATCAGCCACTTGTTTTGAATTCTTATATAGGAATCGGAAGTGCCTGGGACTTAGATCGAAGAAATGGCGGAGTTACCGTTCTCCCGCCTTACAGTGAATCATCTGAGGTCAAGTGGTATACGGGAACAGCGAGCGCCATTTATCAGAATATCAATTATTTAAAGCAACATAACCCAGAATACGTATTGGTCCTTTCAGGTGACCATATTTATAAAATGAATTATGAACTCATGCTTAATTACCATATTGAAAAAGGTGCCGATGCCACGATTTCAGTTATTGAAGTTCCTTGGGAAGAAGCAAGCCGATTCGGAATTATGAATACGAGTGATGAAATGGTGATTACCCAATTTGAGGAAAAACCGGATGTGCCAAAAAATAATTTGGCTTCCATGGGTATATACATATTCAATTGGTCCCTTCTAAAGGAATATTTAGAAAGGGATGCAAAAGACCCTAATTCCAGCCATGACTTTGGCAAGGATATTATTCCGTTACTTTTAGCAGAAGAAAAGCAGTTATATGCTTACCCGTTTAAAGGCTATTGGAAGGATGTCGGAACCGTTAAAAGCCTTTGGGAGGCTAATATGGACTTATTAGATGAGACATGTGAATTAAATTTATTTGATTATAATTGGCGGATTTACTCCGTTAACCCGAATCATCCGCCACAATATATTTCAACTGAGGCAAAAATTACAGGATCTCTTATTAACGAAGGCTGTACCATTGAGGGAAATATTGATAAGTCAGTTCTTTTCCAAGGGGTAACAGTCGGGAAAGGATCATTCATACGTGAAGCTGTGGTCATGCCTAATGCCAAAATTGGTAAAAACGTTATGATTGAAAAAGCCATTATTCCTTCCAATATCCATATACCTGATGGAATGATGATTAGCGGTTCAATGGAAAACGATGAGATTGTATTAGTTTCAGAAGAAATGCTTCGAAAATATGTTTCTTAAAAAACAGTTTTTTAGTACGGCTGGGGGAAAGTGGTTTTGATGACAAAATTTGTAGAGTGTGCAGCTATTGACTGTGGGAGGGAAAGATTGTGAAGAATCGTTTGCTTGGTGTAATTGATGCAACAACCTATCACGAAGAATTGGGGGAGCTGATGATTCATCGATCGCTTGGAGCGGTCCCCTTTGCCGGCAGGTACCGCCTTATCGACTTTATTCTTTCCAATATGGTGAATTCTGATATAGAAAGTGTAGCGATTTTCCCTAAATTTCAATATCGCTCATTAATGGATCATTTAGGTTCAGGGAAGAATTGGGACCTTAATAGAAAAAGAGATGGCCTTTTCTTTTTCCCATCACCAATGATTGAAGGATCCCAAAATGGAATTGGCTCCTTTAATCATTTTGCTGCAAACTTAGATTATTTTTACCGAAGTAATCAGGAATACGCACTTATCGCAAATTGCTTTACGGTCTTTAATATGGATTTTCGCCCTGTTCTAGACCTGCATATTCATGCGGGGTGTGATATAACGGAAATCCGCCAACAGGGGCGGTCCCTGGAAATGTACTTAGTAAAGACGTCTTTTCTAATAGAACTCATTAAGTCACGTGAACATACAGGATATACTTGCATGAACGATGTCGTCAATGATTTAAACCACTCTTACTTAATATGCAGCTATGAATATGATGGCTTTGCAGAAAAGATTGATTCTATTCAAACGTATTTTCAAGTAAGCATGGACCTTCTACAGCCGCATATTTGGAGAGAGCTGTTTCCTCAGGAGAACCCGATTTATACAAAGGTAAAGGATGAACCGCCTGCAAGATATTTCGAAGGGGCATCAGTACAGCATTCCATGATTGCTAATGGGTGCCAAATTATGGGGGATATCAAAAATAGTATTATCTCTCGCGGTGTTAAGATTGGAAAAGGCTCAGTTATTAAAAATTGCATTATTATGCAAAAAAGCCAGATAGGGGAAAATTGCCATTTGGATTCGGTTATTTTAGATAAAGATGTGAAGGTCGCATCTGGAACTGTTTTAGCTGGTTCAAGTCAATCTCCGTATGTCATTCAAAAAGGAACCGTGCAAGGAGCTCTGATGAATTCGTGAAAGTATTGTTTGTTGTATCCGAATGTGTTCCATTTGTAAAATCGGGAGGACTGGCTGACGTTGCTGGTTCTCTTCCTAAGGAAATCAAAAAGCTAGGCACAGATATCCGAGTTATCCTCCCAAAATACCAATCTATAAATGAAGAATATAAAGTTAAAATGAAAAAGACTGCAGAATTTTCCGTGCAGGTAGGGTGGAGAAATCAGTATTGCGGGATCGAAGAACTTAAATTCGAGGGGATCACCTATTATTTTATAGACAATGAATATTATTTTTTTCGGGAAAATTTATATGGATATTTTGACGATGGGGAGCGGTTTGCTTATTTTAATAGGGCAGTTTTGGATTGTCTCGAGTTGATCGATTTCTTCCCGGACATTATACATTGTCATGATTGGCATACGGGGATGATTCCGTTTCTATTAAAAGCTCAGTATCAGGCGATAGAGAGCTATAAAGACATCCGCACGGTGTTTACTATTCATAACTTAAAGTTTCAAGGAATTATGCCACGTGAGGCTCTGCAGGATTTATTTGGACTGAGCAATCAATATTTTCATATCGATCATCTGGAATTCTACGGGCAAATTAGCTTTATGAAGGGTGCCATTGTTGCAGCAGATAAGATTACAACAGTGAGCCCCACATATATGCATGAGATTCAAATGGAGCACTACGGGGAAAGGCTACATGGATTGTTAAAGAAGAGGATGGATGATTTTGAAGGGATCATAAATGGGATAGATGCAGCCCTCTATGATCCGAAGAATGATCCCTGCCTATTGGAGAGATATAATCCTGAGGCAATTGAAAGGAAACAGGTTAATAAAAGATATATTCAGGAGAAATTTGGGCTTCCAAGTCTTATGAATACCCCTTTAGTTGCGATGATTACGAGATTAACAGAGCAAAAGGGAATTGATCTTGTTCGCTGTGTTTTCCAGGAGCTCATGTCGGAGGATATCCAAATGATTATACTGGGAACAGGTGATATTCAGTTTGAGCAATTTTTCCGAGAGATGGAATGGGCTTATCCAGAAAAATGCAGAGCTTATATTGGCTTTGATGAGGAACTGGCACACCAGCTGTACGCTGGAGCTGATCTCTTTCTAATGCCATCAAAATTTGAGCCGTGTGGCCTTGGGCAAATGATCGCAATGAAATATGGCGCTATTCCTGTTGTTAGAGAAACAGGTGGATTAAATGATACAGTTCAGTCTTTTAATGAACTTACTGGTGAAGGAACCGGCTTTACATTTGGCCATTTTAATGCCCATGACATGCTGTTTACCGTGCAAAAGGCACTCCGCTTTTATCGGGATGAATTGTACTGGAGAAACATTGTCAGAAATGCCATGACAGCGGATTTTAGTTGGGCGCAGTCTGCTGAAAAATACAATGGTCTATATTCCGAAATCATCTCTAGGAGTGAAAGTCATGTTTTCTAATAAGGAAGAGTTCAAAGAGTCTTTCTTAAAAAGGCTGGAAATGATATGTGGAAAAAGCTTTGGAGAAAGCACGAAAAGGGACCATTACTTTACAATAGGAAATATGATTAGGGAATATGTCAGCACTAGCTGGATCAACACGAATGAACGTTATCGAAGTAATAGAGGCAAGCAAGTTTACTATATTTCCATCGAGTTCTTGCTTGGCCGGCTGCTCCATCATAATTTGCTTAACTTAGGGCTAGAGGATGTTGTGAAGGCTGGATTAAAGGATTTAGGGATAGATTTATATGAATTGGATGAGATAGAGGCTGATGCAGGATTAGGGAACGGAGGGCTTGGGAGACTAGCTGCCTGTTTCATGGACTCTCTAGCCTCGTCAAATTTGCCGGGGCATGGCTGCGGGATCCGCTATAAGCACGGTTTATTTGAGCAGAAGATTGTTGATGGCTATCAAATTGAGCTGCCAGAGCAATGGTTGCGGCATGGGCATGTGTGGGAGGTTAGGAGAGCGGATTTAGCAATTGAGGTTCCTTTTTGGGGGAGTGTTGAAGCTAGGGAAGAAAATGGTCGGCTCGTATTTCGGCACGAGAAAGCGGAACTGATTTCGGCTGTCCCTTATGATTTGCCAATTGTCGGTTACAAGACGGAAACGGTAAATACCCTCAGACTCTGGAATGCGGAACCCTCGCCCTACCCTATTCATAAGGATATTATGAAATATAAACGGGAAACAGAGTCCGTTTCTGAATTTCTATATCCGGACGATACACATGATGAGGGAAAAATACTTCGGTTAAAACAGCAATATTTTCTTGTTTCAGCAAGCATTAGGTCGATTATTCGCTCCTATAAAAAGCAGCATGAGACTTTACATGATTTTCACGAATATGTAAGTATTCATATTAACGATACACACCCTGTCCTAGCTATCCCAGAGTTAATGCGAATATTAATCGATGAAGAGTGCATGGGATGGGATGAGGCTTGGTATATTACCGTGAACACGATTTCATATACGAATCATACAACCTTGTCAGAAGCGCTGGAAAAATGGGCAGTCCGTTTATTTCAGCCTCTGCTGCCGCGGATTTATATGATAGTAGAAGAAATCAACGAGCGGTTTTGCCAACAGCTTTGGGATTTGTATCCTGGTGAATGGGAACATATCGAAAGTATGGCAATAATCGCCCATGAAGAAGTGAGGATGGCTCACCTCGCCCTTGTCGGAAGCTATAGCGTAAATGGGGTAGCTGCCCTTCATACTGAAATTTTGAAGAAAAGGGAAATGAGCTCTTTTTATCACGTATTCCCTGAAAAATTTAATAATAAAACAAATGGCATTACTCATAGAAGATGGCTGTTAAAAGCCAATCCCCTTCTCTCTGGGCTTATTACGGATGGAATTGGAAGTGAATGGGTTCGAGAACCAGCCCAACTTAGTCAATTAAACAAATTTGAAGAAGACAAAGCTTTTCTTCAAAACTTATCCCGCATTAAACAGCAAAATAAGGAAAGGCTCGCTAGAAGAATTAACAATCAGACCGGCATTGTGGTAGATCCCTCCTCTATATTTGATATTCAGGTAAAACGCCTCCATGCTTATAAAAGGCAGTTACTCAATATTTTGCATGTCATGTATTTATATAATCAGCTAAAAGAGGATTCAAGCTTCAATATGCACCCGCGTACTTTTATCTTTGGAGCCAAAGCCTCTCCCGGATACTATTATGCAAAGAAAATTATTAAGCTCATCAATACAGTCGCGGATAAAGTCAACCGGGATGCCAGGACTAATGAAAAGTTAAAGGTCATTTTCCTCGAAAATTATCGTGTCTCTATAGCTGAAGAGGTTTTTCCAGCGGCAGATGTAAGCGAGCAAATTTCTACTGCCAGTAAGGAGGCTTCTGGTACTGGAAACATGAAATTTATGATGAATGGCGCTCTAACGGTAGGGACTCTGGACGGGGCAAATGTTGAAATAATGGAAAAGGCAGGTCCGGAAAATATCTTTATTTTTGGCCTTACTGCTGACAAAGTTCTTCAATATTATCAGCATGGCGGTTACAATTCAATGGATTACTATCATCATGACAAAAGAATTCGTCAAGTAGCCGATCAATTAATTAATGGTTTTTTCCCGGAAGCTGATGATGAATTTGAACCGATTTTTGATTCATTACTTACGGAAAATGATCAATATTTTGTACTGAGGGATTTTGATTCTTATGTGAATATTCAGAGGCAGGCAGGAATAGCATATGAAGATCAAAGTAAATGGCTGAAAATGAGCTTGAGAAATATTGCTGCTTCTGGTTATTTTTCCAGCGACCGCACAATTCGTGAGTATGCTGAAGAGATATGGAGGATTCAGTCTATTTAGGATGTTGAAAGTATGAAAGGGTGCAATTTGCACCCTTCTCACTAAGCTGTGTGAGCGTTCCATGAACTAAATTGGTAGAGGATTTTGAAAAAAACTAACATAGAAGGGCCCAATGTAAGCATTTTGAAGGAAATCTCATCAAAACCCTAACATAGTAAGGCCTAATGTAAGCATTTTGGAGAAAGCCCCGTCAAAACCATCTTTAAAGGGGCAGCTTACTGCTATTGTAATAAATCCTCCAAATGTTTCTGCCAATTTGGATTTTTATCTACAATAATTAAGACTGCCCCTTTCATAAATTATTCTTCTTCTTCCTCTTCTACATAACCATCTGTATATCGATAGTGTAAATCGCCAAACTGTGTATCGGTGCCGACTTCATCAAGCATGGCTTCGTATTCTTCATGCTTTTTCGAAGGATAAATGATTCTATCTGTCCCTTCAATGTTATTAGCAATAAAGGTTTCATAATCCTCCGTAAAGCCTTCATCATCATGCCCTTCGTTATAAAGGGAATTATAATCTTCATAATCGCCTCTAAGGTCGGATGGGGTTTCAGATGTACCGTAACGGGCAACCTCTTGGAAGCTGTCTTCATTATCAACAACCTCTCTAAACTGGTGATGCTGAAATGTATTTCCATGTGCTGGCTCCAGTACATCCTCTTCCACTGGGCGGTCACCTGGTACAATTTGTTCAGGGCTATGATCCTTACAGTATAATGTATAAGGGACAACCTCTAGCCTTTCGAATGGGATGTCCTCGCCACATACTGTACATTTCCCATAAGAACCTGTATGGATTGCCTCCAACGCGGCATTTACTTTATTTAACTGGGAATCATGATGCTCCTCAAGGGCAAAATCCTTTGTTCTGTCATATAATTCAGTCCCCATGTCTGCAGGGTGATTATCATAAGCAGATAACTCGCCAACTGTTTCTCTTGCATTTACGCCTTCTAGACTGCCTTCCTTATTTCCATGAAGCTGTGATTCTAAAGATGTTTTCTCCTCTTCTAATTGACGCATTAATTGGTTGAGTTGTTCAGACGATAACAAAACAATATCACATCCTCATCAAATTCGATTCGAGCTATTTTAAAACAGCAAGCAGTTGACAATCATATGTGTTTAGTATGAGCTTTACCTTAAAAAATAATTACTGAAATGCTGAAGCCCTATAGTGAACCTTCCCTTTTTAAACATGAAAAAAACCCTTGTTATGTACAAGGGTTAAAGTATTTCTTATAAAAAATAACCAATAAATAAACCGATTGATAATAAAAATCCAAAAATCGTATTCGTTTGAGCAGTTGCCTTCATTGCAGGCATCATTTGAATTGGAATTGTTTTTCCAATAAAACCTTTCGTTGCTTTAATCGCTTTCGGAGCGCTTAGAACAACAATCGCTAACCAAGGTGAAATAATATTCATGGCAATAAGAATGAAAACCCATGCATAAGAAATAATAAACATACTAGCAAGCAATTGAATGGCGCCTTTTCTTCCTAATAAAATCGCCAGCGTTTTTCTGCCAAACTCTTTATCGCCGTCCAAATCACGTATATTATTAGATAACATAATAGCACCGACAAGAATCAATATAGGGATCGACACTAAAATACTTGTTTCCGTTACTGTTCCAGTTTGAATAAAGAACGAAATGAGAATAATCAGCATGCCCATGAAAAATCCAGCAGCAATTTCACCAAATGGCGTGTACGCAATTGGAAATGGTCCTCCGGTGTAAAGATAGCCTACAAACATACAAATGATTCCGATCAAAGCTAACCACCAGCTGCTGTTCATACAAATGTATACTCCAATTAAGATCGAAACACCATATAAACCAAGGGCCAGCTTAAGAACTGTCTTTGGATGTATGCCATCACGTACAATAGCTCCACCAATCCCAACAGATTCTTCATTATCGAGCCCTCTTTTAAAATCGTAATATTCATTAAACATATTCGTTGCAGCTTGTATCAGCAAGCTTGCAATCAACATAGCAAAAAATAATCCAAAATGAATGCTTGTATCCTGAAGAGCTAAGGCCGTTCCAAGTAGTACTGGTACAAAAGCAGCGGTAAGAGTATGAGGTCTTGTCAGCTGCCACCAAACCCTCCAATCCCTAGAGTTGGTAGGCGGAATACTTGTATGCATTTGTGTTTGCATAAAACTCTCCCCTTGTCATCAATATAATCTATAATATCAAACCTATTTATTATAAAGGATAGGATGTCTTCTGTCAAAAATGACCGTAATAAAGGCTTTCCATCCTAAGTCTAAGCGGGAAGAAAGTAAGTGTCAATGGTACAAATTGAAAGCCGATAAAGATGAATTTTTCTTCTTTTCATTAAATTAGAAAAACCAGTCCTGAACATGACTATAATTGACATATGAATGAGAATAAGTGTATGTTAAAATAAGTTTATATGAAGGAATAACGGTTAATAGGTATTGTTGGAGGGATTTTTTTGGTTACCATAACAGAAACGGAACTAAAAGACGGGATCCTTGAAGCGATTGATAGGGCAAAGGCCTTATCTAAACCAGTTTTAGTAAGTGAAGTTCAGCAGATTAATCCTATAGATCCTCTTACTTTTTTCACGGCAGGCCGTGAAGCTTTTTTAGGTGAACGTTTTTTTTGGAAAGATCCATCAGATGAAACGTTCATTATTGGGATGGGAAGATGCAATCAAATTCAATCGGATCAGGCAGCTGGCCGTTTTTTTCATGTTGAAAAAGAGTGGAAGCGCTTTATTCAAGATGCCATTATTTATAACCGGTTTGAAATAGATGGAATAGGTCCTCTTATGTTTGGCGGTTTTTCCTTTGATCCTATTAAAGAGAAATCAAAACTCTGGGAGAAATTTTCGGATTCATTGTTTCATATTCCGACTTTTATGTACAGTGAAATAAAAGGAAAGGCCTATTTAACAACGAATGTGCTTTGTACACAAAATGATGATGAGTCTCTTATTGATGTTATTCACTTAGAGAGGCAGGCACTTTTCACTTCCCTATTAGACATTCGAAATAATGAAGGCCATCAATTAAATAATGAGTTAGAAATTAATCCTGAAAAATGGAAGGAACAGGTCCGTTCCATTGTGAATGAATTAAAGCAAGGTTCAATAGAAAAGGTCGTTTTGGCGAGGGAAACAAGATTATTTTTTGACAAACATGTTCAAGTGGAACAAGTACTTTCACAGCTATTGAATCTTCAAAGAGAGAGCTTTATTTTTGCATTTGAATCAAATGGTGATTGTTTTATTGGGGCTTCTCCAGAACGGCTTATCAAAAAGAGCGGAAAAAGCCTTTTTACGACATGTCTTGCTGGATCAATTGCAAGAGGCAAGTCGGAGAAGGAAGATAATCAGCTTGGTGAAGAATTATTAAATGACCGTAAGAACTTAATTGAGCATCAATATGTTGTGCAAATGATTAAAGAGGCGATGGAAGAATCTTGTGAGGAAGTATTATTGCCTGAAAAAACGCAGCTTCTAAAAACGAGAGACATTCAGCATCTTTATACGCCTGTCATTGGAAAGGCGAAGGAAGATACCTCATTACTCAATTTAGTTGATCGCCTGCATCCAACTCCTGCTTTAGGAGGACTGCCAAAGCAAGCAGCAGTAGAGAAAATCAGAGAAGTAGAAGATTTGGACAGGGGTTTTTACGGTGCACCGCTAGGTTGGCTTGACTATAAAGGGAATGGCGAATTTGCTGTTTCTATTCGTTCCGGCCTTATCCAAAAGGATGAAGCTTCAATCTTTGCTGGCTGTGGTGTTGTGAAGGATTCGAATCCAGAGAGTGAGTATATCGAAACGAAGATTAAATTTAGACCAATGCTAAGAGCATTAGGAGGTATAAATAAATGAATCATCAAGAAGCACTAACCTCTTATATTGCTGCATTCGTGACTGAGCTAGTAAATAATGGGGTAGAGGATGTTGTCGTAAGTCCTGGTTCTAGATCTACCCCAATGGCAATGGTCATCCTTGAGCATCCTGAACTTCGTGTACATATACATGTAGACGAACGTTCGGCTGCCTTTTTTGCTTTAGGGATTGCTAAAGCTTCGAAAAGGCCCGTGGCGATTTTATGTACTTCAGGCACAGCCGCAGCTAACTATTTTCCTGCTATTGTGGAAGCGAATGTATCGAGGGTGCCTTTAATTGTTCTAACGGCTGATAGACCGCATGAATTAAGAGATGTTGGCGCGCCACAGGCGATCGATCAAATTCATTTGTACGGAAAACATGTAAAATGGTTTGTAGAAATGGCACCTCCTGAAAATACTGTAGAGATGATTAGATATGCACGTACAGTATGTGCAAGAGCAGCTTCTACTGCTCTGCAGTCTCCAGCAGGGCCTGTCCATTTGAATTTCCCATTTAGGGAGCCGCTAATTCCACGATTGGACAGGGAAGACTTGTTCGAGGTAACGGAAAGAGCTGGGGGATATGTCGGGATTCAGCCAAGTGAATGGACATTATCGAATGAACAATTTAAAGAGTTGGGTGAAAGCATCCAGTCATATAAAAGAGGGATCATCGTTTGCGGTCCAATTGAGACAGAGGGGTTTAAGGCTGCCGTTATTAATCTTGCTGAAAAGCTTCAGTTCCCCATACTAGCAGACCCGCTTTCCCAGCTAAGAAGCGGAACGCATAGTGGAGCACAAATTATTGATACATATGATACGATTTTGAAAAGCGATAAAGCAAAGCGTGAACTAAAGCCTGATGTCATTATTCGTTTTGGGGCTTTGCCTGTTTCTAAGCCATTAACCATATTCTTAAAAGAGAATCATGATGTACCCCAATTCGTTATTGATGGCGGTGCAGGATGGCGGGATCCGGGGATGGTATCCTCTGAAATGATTTATTGCCAGGAAACGAGGTTTTGCCAAGCTATTCTACCATTTATTAAGGATGTGAAGGAAGAGAGTTTCCTTGAGAAGTGGGAGAAGGTCAATCAGCTTACCCGCAGCTGCCTAGCAAAAATAGAAGAAGTAACTGAATTAAGCGAAGGGAAGTTATTTTATCAGCTTGCCAATATGCTTCCTGAAGGAGCCGTATTATTTGTCGGCAATAGCATGCCTATAAGGGATTTAGATACTTTCTTCCATCTTAATGATAAGTCGATAAGGATAATGGCTAACCGTGGGGCAAACGGTATAGATGGAGTAATTTCTACTGCTCTTGGAGCAGGGACATGCCTGCAACCGCTATATTTAGTCCTAGGTGATTTAACTTTTTTCCACGATATGAATGGATTAATTGCCGCTAAACAATATGGAATTGATATTAATATTCTTTTAATCAATAATAATGGCGGAGGAATATTCTCTTTTCTGCCGCAAGCCAGTCACCCGAAAAACTTTGAAAAGCTATTTGGAACCCCACTAGATTTGAAGTTTCAATATGCTGTAGAAATGTACGGAGGGCAATATGATTTAATTTCAGATTGGGAGCATTTTTCTTCTGTTATGAATCAAAATAAAGATAGATCTGGATTAAAGGTAATGGAAATTACAACAAACCGGGAGAAAAATATTAGTGAGCATCGAGAGCTATGGGATGAGGTTTCCCGGGAAATAAGTCGATTCCTGGAGGTCGAATGCTGATGGATTTTGTTATCAACGGCATTCAATATCATATTGATAGGTGGGGCTCCTTAGAGGGGACCCCTTTACTATTGCTTCACGGCTTTACTGGAAGTGGTGCTTCATGGATTAGATTCAAGCCTTATTGGCAAAATTATCATGTCATTGCTGTTGATATTATTGGTCATGGCAAATCGGATTCTCCTACTGATGTATCAAAATATGATATTGAGGCAGTGGCGGAGGATTTACATACTATTTTGCAGAGGCTAGGAATTGGACAAACTAATTTATTAGGCTATTCCATGGGTGGAAGATTAGCTCTGACGTTTGCTCTACAATATCCTCAAACGGTTAGAAAGCTCATTCTAGAGAGCTCAACACCTGGACTAAAATCAGAAGATGAAAGGGAAGCAAGGCGCCTTCAGGACGAGAAGCTTGCCAGTCGAATTCAAGAACAGGGGATTGAGGATTTTGTGGATTACTGGGAGAATATCCCCCTTTTTCAAAGCCAGAAAGGACTCTCAGAGGATATTCGGCAACATATTAGAACAGAGCGATTAAGTAACTCGGCAGTAGGTTTGTCTAATAGTCTTAGAGGAATGGGCTCAGGCGCTCAAACTTCGTGGTGGGAGAGGCTTCATGAGATTTCTTTTCCTGTACTTTTAATAACAGGTGATATGGACAGTAAATTTTGTCAAATAGCAAAAGAAATGCATAAGGAATTAAAAAATGGAACTTGGATTTCCATTGATAAAAGTGGACATGCAATTCATGTGGAGAAACCAGAATTATTTGGTACAATAGTAAATGAATTCTTATCGTATGAAAAGGATCCAAATAGCAATCCTTTTTGATACGTTTGAAGAGAAATCAGTGCTAGCTATTAGCGCTGAATTAAGATATTTGTTAATTACATAAAAGGAGGATTCCGTCATGTCAGCAGTAGAATGGATTGCCGGACGCAAGTATGAAGAAATTATTTATGAAACATACAACGGAATAGCAAAGATCACGATTAACCGTCCAGAAAAACATAATGCTTTCACGCCAAGAACAGTATCCGAGCTAATTGATGCTTTCGCTTATGCACGTGATGATGCAAATGTTGGGGTTATCGTCCTAACTGGTGCAGGAGATAAAGCTTTCTGTTCAGGTGGAGATCAGTCTGTACGCGGTCATGGAGGCTATGTTGGGGACGATCAAATCCCGCGCTTGAACGTTCTTGATTTACAGCGTTTAATTCGTGTCATTCCAAAACCAGTTGTTGCTATGGTTAAAGGGTATGCGATCGGTGGGGGACATGTTCTCCATATCGTTTGTGATTTAACCATTGCTGCAGATAATGCCGTCTTTGGACAAACTGGTCCGAAAGTTGGAAGCTTTGATGCTGGGTATGGCTCAGGCTATTTAGCAAGAATTGTCGGTCATAAAAAGGCACGCGAAATTTGGTATCTATGCCGCCAGTATAATGCTCAAGAAGCTTTAGACATGGGGCTTGTTAATACAGTCGTTCCGCTTGATCAAGTGGAAGAGGAAACAATTAAGTGGTGCGAAGAAATGCTTGATAAGAGCCCAACTGCACTTCGTTTCCTTAAAGCTGCGTTTAATGCGGATACAGACGGTCTTGCTGGTATTCAGCAATTTGCTGGTGACGCAACATTGCTTTATTATACAACAGATGAAGCAAAAGAAGGCCGCGATGCCTTTAAGGAAAAGCGCAAGCCTGATTTTGGCCAATTCCCTCGTTTTCCTTGATTTAGATTGGACAAGATATATAAGAAACAGCCTGATGGGTCTGCCATCAGGCTGTTTTGTCTAATGCTTTTATATGAGGTGTAATAATGGATATGATGCAGAACTTTTTAATAAAGAGAGCTTTTTTAACACCAGACAGACCTGCTTATCATTTTGCAGGAAAAACATATACTTTTTCCGAAGCTTATGAAAAAGCTCATACAATAGCTGGCCAATTAACGGGGTATGGAGCCCAAAAGGGACAGTTTGCCGGAGTATTGCTCAGCAGCCATGTAGACACTGTTTTCATTTATTTAGCCCTTCATTTGCTTGGTGTGAAGGCAGTTATATTAAATAATCGTTTGACCCCTTCAGAAATAGCATGGCAAATGCAAGATTCGCATTCGGATTTATTGTTAACTGAAGAGAAATTTTCGAATACAGTTAATCAAATAAAACCGGTTCTTTCAGGTGTAACGATTATTGAAAAAGAGACACTTTTCAATTCCCCTGCTTCTAATCCGAGTATGATTGAAGAAATAAATTTAAACGATATATGTACAGTTATGTATACTTCAGGAACGACAGGACATCCAAAAGGTGTGCTTCAAACATACGGCAATCATTGGTGGAGTGCAATTGGCTCAGCATTAAATCTTGGGCTCTCTGAGCAGGATTGCTGGCTGTGCGCAGTGCCGTTATTTCATATTAGCGGCTATTCGATTCTAATGCGCAGCATCATATACGGAATGAAGATGGTGATTATGGAAGCCTTTGATGAAAAAGAGGCAATTCAAACTATCCGAAGTGAACAAGTAACGATAATGTCCAGTGTCAGCACGATGCTTTCTCGGATTGAAGAAGAGCTAATAGATGAACATTTGCCTTCAAAATTTCGTTGTATGTTATTAGGAGGAGGCCCGGCCTCTAAAGCTTTACTCGAAAAATGCAAACATAAGCAAATCCCCGTTTACCAAACATATGGCATGACAGAAACTTCCTCCCAGATCGTAACTCTCTCTCCAGAGTACAGCATGAGCAAACTAGGCTCAGCCGGGAAGGTATTATTCCCGTCACAGTTAAAAATTGTTCGATCAAATGGAGAAGAAGCGGGACCAAATGAGGCAGGGGAAATTCTAGTGAAAGGACCTAATGTCACGAGCGGATATTTAAACAAAGAAGTTGAAACAGAGAAAAAGATTGTCAATGGCTGGTTGTCCACAGGTGATATTGGCACATTGGATCAAGAAGGATTTCTATATGTGCTGGATCGCCGCTCGGATTTAATTATTTCCGGCGGTGAAAATATATATCCTGCTGAAATAGAAGGTGTGCTTGTTTCTCACCCAAGTATTTCGGATGCAGGGGTTATTGGTATGAAGGATGAGCAATGGGGAGAGGTTCCAATTGCTTTTGTTGTAAAAGTAAATGAAGTAGCTGCTGAAGAAATTCGCGAATTTTGCCAGCAGAAGCTTGCGAAATATAAAATACCGAAAAAAATCCTATTCCTTGATGAAATTCCTAGGAATGCCTCAAAAAAAATTTTAAGAAGAGAACTGCGAAAATTAATGTAAAATTAAAGGAAAGAGGCGCTTCCCAATGATTGCGCCTCTTAATGCAAAGTGTTATCCAAATGATGGTTCAAATGTTTTACAATCGGTTTCTTTACTATTATCAGCTGTCTTCCCCTTATGGCTTACTACATAAATCTGCTCGGCTGCACATTTATTTCCTTTTTCCCAATATGAACAGTTATTGACTTCGCATAAAACGTCTTTTGCCATTAGGATCCACTCCTTCTAAGTTCAAAAAATAGGGTCCTTTTTTGTAACCCTAATTTAGGTTGTGGAACTGGCTTCTCCTTCATTCCTGCCATATGAAGGAATTACAATAAAAGAAAAACCCTCCAAATGGAGGGAGAAGGGCTAATTTAGTGCTTTTTCAAGTGCCTTTAAGTTTTCACTCATAATTGAAAAATAGGTTGAATCATTGTTAATATCATGTTCTGTTAGCACAGAAAGATTGTGTAAATATAGAGGCTCTGCACCGAGCTCTTTCTGAATGATTTCCGTTAATTTAGAGCTTACATTTTGTTCAAAGAATACATATTTTAAATCATGTTCTTTAGCTTCAGTAATAATTTTCTCCAGCTGTTTTTGTGTAGGTTCACTAGACGAATTTAACCCTGAAACACTGATTTGCTCGACTCCATAGCGCTTTTCCCAGTAGCCAAATGCCGAATGGGAAACAATTATTTCTTTATGCTTCGATTGATCAACGATTGTCTTAAAGTCATTATTTAATTGATCGAGCTCTTTAATAAGTTCATCATAATTCGCGTTAAAGTCATCTTTATGTTTTGGCATCTTTTCAATTAGTGCATTTTTTGTTGCTTCAGCTAGATCCTTTGCATAAATAGGATCAATCCATATATGTGGATCAATGTCTCCATGGTTATGACCATCATCTTCTTGGTGTTCTTCTTCATGGCTTCCTTCATCATCATGGTGGTCTTCTTCCTCATGAGCGCTATCTTTTTCGATATTTGTATCCAAGTGCACATTTTCTCCGGCTGCGATCATTTGAACATCTTCGCCTTTTAAAATTTCCTTTGCCTTTTCGACAAAGCCCTCTAAGCCAAGACCGATAAAAATAAATAAGTCTGCATCAGCTAATTTCATCATATCCTTTTGTGTAGGTTCAAATGAGTGTTCATCAGCCCCAGGAGGATACACTGTTTTAGTTTCAACATACTTTCCGCCAATCCGTTCAGCAAAGTATTGCAAAGGATAGACAGTCGTATAAACAGTTAATGTATCGTTGTTCTTTTCTTTTTCTTCTTCCCCAGCAGCACAGCCTGTTAAAAACAAACTAAGCATTAAGAACAAAATAAATATCTTTTTCATGTTTTCTCCCCTTAAAGTAAAGCGTACTCGTTACGATTTGTATTATAAAAAAATTTTTAATATTGCGCAATTCGTAATCATTACGATTACAAATGTAATTTTACAAGAGAAAGAAATAAAAATCAATCAAAAATATTTGGTTATGTTATTAGTTATTTGTTATGCTTAAAATGGAATTAAAATTTTGAGGTGTAAATCAAATGAAATTAATTGATGAAATTTTAACCTTTAATCAGCAATTTGTAGAAGAAAAACAGTATGAAGAATTTACGACAACTAAGTTTCCCAATAAACGCATGGTATTATTAACATGTATGGATACTCGCCTCGTAGAACTATTGCCAAGAGCGATGAACTTGCGAAATGGCGATGTAAAAATTGTTAAAAATGCGGGAGCGCTCGTTACCCATCCGTTTGGGAGTATTATGAGAAGCTTGCTCGTAGCAGTCTATGAGCTTCAAGCTGAGGAAGTTTTAATTATTGGGCATCATGATTGCGGTATGAGCGGAATGAAACCCGATCATATCCTTGAAAGCATGAGAAAGCGTGGTAAGTCAGAAGCGGCTCTTGACACGATTACTTATTCTGGTGTGGATGTTAAGGAGTGGCTAAAAGGCTTCGATAATGTCGAGGAAAGTGTTGCTCACAGTGTCAAGATGGTAAAGAAACACCCGTTAATGCCAAATGATGTGCCTGTACATGGGTTAGTTATTGAACCGCGTACAGGTAAATTGGATGTCGTTGTGAACGGCTACGAAGATATAAAATTTTTATAAAATAACTCCTATACAACTTGTCATGAAAAGTGACAAGTTGTTTTATTTTTCAATAAGTGACTTCTCTTGCTTTTGCGGAACGGGATCAAAGCCACCCGGGTGAAAAGGATGACATTTCATTATTCTTTTTATTGTAAGCCAGCCCCCCTTTAATGCACCAAATCGTTTTACCGCTTCAAGGCCGTAATGAGAGCATGTTGGGTAAAATCGGCAAGTGGGCGGTTTTAATGGAGAGATAACTATTTGGTAAAATCGAATCAGTCCAAGTAATATTTTTTTCAACATGAACAACAATCCATTCTTTCATTTTGATAAAAAGATAGCATATTCTATTGCAATTGTCGAAAGTAAGGTTTCAGCACTTAAGCAATAAGCATATAATATAAAATTGATGAATATACTCGGAATATAAGTTACAATGGAAGAAATAGCTTAGGAGTGATTTGTGATGCCTTCAGTAGAAAGCTTTGAATTGGATCATAACGCTGTAAAAGCACCATTTGTAAGACATTGTGGAGTACATAAGGTCGGTTCAGATGGTGTCGTTAATAAATACGACATACGATTTTGCCAGCCGAATAAACAGGCGATGAAGCCAGATGCTATCCATACATTGGAACATCTTCTTGCCTTTAATATTCGCAAACATTCAGAGAAATATGATCACTTTGATATTATTGATATTTCCCCTATGGGCTGCCAGACAGGGTATTATTTAGTTGTAAGCGGCGAGCCGACAGTGGAGGAAATCATCGATTTGCTGGAAGATACGATGAAGGATGCGGTTGAGATTACTGAAATTCCTGCAGCCAATGAGAAGCAATGCGGCCAAGCAAAGCTGCATGATTTAGAAGGAGCTAAACGATTAATGCGTTTTTGGCTTGAACAATCGAAGGAAGACTTGAAGCAGGTTTTTGCATAAGTATTGATAAACAAAAAGCTAAGTGTACACTGTTGATTATGTGTACTCTTAGCTTTTTTATATTAGAATAGATTTTTTAGGAAAATTAATTATCTGACTTATTTTCCAATTCCTCTTGGTCAGCGGGAATGGAATCTATAGAATCAACAGTGTGCTTAAACATATAAGCTTTAGAAGTTGTGACAACTGCCAAAACAATAACAATGGCAACAATAATCACTGATATGGCTAAAACAGTAATCATGAAAAATCCCCCCTCGTCTTAATTAGTTTAACATGAAATTCAACGAGAAGGAGGAAGGGAATTCGAAAAATTTGCTGAGAAGCCGAATAGCAAGAAAATAAGGATTTGCTATGGGGAAAAGCCTGTGCAAAAAAATAAAAGCAGGGAGCATAAACAAATCGCTCAACTGCATTTTACTTTTTATAAATGAAAACGCTCTCATTTACCTGGTGGAATTATGTATTAAAAATAAGTCAGTGTATATTGCGATGTTGAATATTGGTGCTTCGCTGTGGCCTATAGTCTTCACTTGCAAATTTTCCTTTTAAGCTTTCGATTAAATAAAGCCCCATCAGATCATAAAGCTCTTGATTATTTAATTCATGAATAATATTTAATAAATCTTCCCTGCTCATTTCCTCTAGAAAAGCGAAGGTCAGCATATCAATATCTTCCTCATCACCAGTAAGCTTATGCCGATAAAGCTCATACAGTTCATCTACGATTTTCAACATGACACCCCCAACCTAAATTGTTTTTACTGTTATTTCTTATATTTTATACTTATTGAATCCCCTTGATGATAAAAAATATTCACCATTTGTCATTAAGGTTCCTTCTTTTTGAGAATAATATGTGACTTTAAGAAGAATAATGCATTTCGGCATTATTTTTAAACTGAATATGGAAAAGATAAGAATGAATATTAGCGTAAGGCACCCGCCTGCGGCTATTTTATCATAAGGGGCTGACTACTTTGAATGAAATGAAGAAAACGTATTATATAAAGGTAAATACTGGCGAAATTACAAAAAGTGCAACTGATTCGGCTTGGGATTTTAAAATAGAAGCAACAGATGAAGAGATTATTTCATTAAGGGAATTTTTTGATAACAATTATTCGATGGAATGGAAAAACTTCTACAGAGCCCATATTCCATTCATGGAATATCATAATGATAAAGAAAATGATGCGTATGATGATACACTAAGAAAAGTATATGGAATGATTTATCAGCTTGGAGATGAGGAAGCAAAAAGCCATATTGCAAGCATGGGGATTTTAGACGAAGATCAATAAAGTTAATAGATCATAAGAAGGTCAGACCCTTCACTTGGAGTGCTTGGGTCTGACACTTAGCATAACAATCATATTACAACGCCATTTCAACGGCTGAATCAATTACTTCCTGAGGTACAGTAATGGCATCAATGTTATTGTGATTTGAATATTGTCCGTTCATTTTTTGATTCATGATAATGGTTTGGTCTTCTACAGTTAGCTCCATTTCCATATTCATATCTAGAGCAACTGGTAAAAATGACTCTCTATCAATTAAAAATTTATATTCCACGGCATTAATTTTCATGCTGTTCATAAGATCCTCTTGTGCCATTTCAGGAGGAAGTGACTCTGCAGCTGTTTCTTTAATGAAGTCATTAAATTTATCACCAGAAGCTTTCAGATTTAAGATATAATTCTTTGAATCTTGCTCAAAAGTGAAATCCTCCACAAACTGCTGTAATTTCTTAAGCTCTTCTCCAGGATTCGTTTGCTTACCTGACATTTGCAAGAATGCATCAGTCATTTCTTGTGGAAACTTCATCCATTGCTTCCCAGAAGGCTCATAAAAGTACATGCCTTCCTCAGTAAAGTAGCTCTCTGTTTCAAATTCCTCACCTGTATCCCCTAAGGACATCGTCATTTTTTGATAGAAGGCCATTGGGTCCTGTACAACGTTCATCTCAATGACAGACTGAGTTTGCAAGTTCATTTCTTCTTGATCGGAAGTTATATCTTGATCCAAGTTCATTTTTACTGAGAAGCTTGCTAGATTATTAGAGGCCTCTGTTGATTTTTCAAGAACTTCTTCTAATGTCAATTGGGATGGCTTTTCAGCAGCTGCAGGTGTTTCGCTATTCTTTGCAGATTCATTAACAGGCTCAGCAGACTGATTGCATGCAGCAAGCATGAAAGTCAATAGAAAGCCCGTCAAAATGGATAATGTTTTTTTCAAAATAGACACTCCCTTTTCGTTATTCACCTATTATATACGGGAAAATTAGCCAGCGGTTTCAATAAAATGAAGATTCATACTTTTTTCACATAATAATCCATAGGAAATATGAAATTAGTAACAGAAACCATTTCGCGATATAATTTAATTAAAATGTGGAGGTTTAAAATGGAAACATTTAAAGATTTTAACGGCGGAACAGTGAAGCTTTCCTTTAAAAATCATTCATTTAATCAAAAGCCAGAGCATGTTCTTGTTATATGTAAAATGAATGATAAATGGCTATTAACCAACCATTCAAAAAGGGGCATGGAATTTCCAGGGGGAAAAGTGGAACTAGGTGAGTCTCTTGAGGAAGCGGCGCGCAGAGAAGTGCTTGAGGAAACAGGTGCAACGATTAAAGAGCTGCAATTTATTGGAGAATATGAAGTTTCTGATGCGAAGAGTACGTTCGTAAAAGCAATTTTTTACGCATCCATAGATAAACTGGATGGCAAAGAACATTACTTTGAAACTAAAGGACCAGTACTGATTGAGGGAGATCTTTTGACATTAAGATGGGGCCCTCAATTTAGCTTCATCATGAAGGATAAAGTGATTGAACAAAGTATATTGAAACTGATGCAAATGCGGTAAGGAGAGCGATTAATTAAAGAAAAGAAAATGGAAAGGGGAGTAATATGCTGAATATGAATCCAGAACAATTTGTATTGAAGCCAGTATTTGCTACAATTCATTGCGAGCCCAATTGGCGCTGGAAAAGAAGAGATATTCCCCTTCCTAATTACGATTTATTTTATATATGGAATGGGGAAGGAACGGTCATTCTTAATGATAAAAAGTATCAGGTTCAAAAAGGCAGCTGTTTTCTTTTTAAGCCGGGAGACAGGCCAGCTGCAGAGCATAACCCCCAATTTCCACTTGTATTAAGCTATATTCACTTTGACATGCTTGAGTTTCCTGAAATGCTTCCGAATACTTATCGTATAGTTGAACATACTATCTGTTTTGAGTCACTTTTAACTCGCTATGTTCGCTTATTATTAGTACAATCATTTGGCGCTGAAATTGAGGCAAAGCTTATTTTAAAGCAATTAATGATTCAATTGCTAAGGGAAGAAATAGAGCATTTAGATTATCATGAAACAGCAAGCCACAGTATTCTCGAAACCATTCGAGAAATAGCAAATTATGTCCGTCAGCATCCAGGGGATTTACACTCAGTAATAAGCTTGTCAACTCGTGCCAATCTTTCACCGCGATATTTCTCCCAAAAGTTTAAAGAAATTATTGGCCAAACGGTGCGTTCATACATTATTCGTGCACGCATTGAACGGGCAGAGCATTTACTTCACTATACAGGAATGACAGTAACAGAGGTTGCAGAAGCACTTGGATATAATGACCTTCATTTTTTTAGCAGACAATTTAAGAAATATACAGGTAAAAAACCTTCACAACTTAGATAAGAATACTATCACTCAAAAACGTCAGGTCCTCTAACTTGACGTTTTTTTTGTTTAATAAATTTGTTAAAAAGTGCAAACATTTAACCATTTAATCTAAATATTTCTTTCTTTTATAATGGTAAAATAAAGAAAATTCAATGAAGTCAAGTTGTTTTTGAAAGCTGAAGAAGGAGGAATCTACTTGAGTAAGGATTATATTCAGCAAATGATTGCAGACCGTCTTGGAGGTTTAACTTTCGGGAAAAAAGAAGAAATGTATAAATTTGAAAAAATTAAGCGATTGAAGAGAGAAGCAAGTCATGCAAATCCTTATATGGAGCTGATTGATTTAGGAGTAGGAGAGCCTGATGAAATGGCAGATTCTGCAGTTGTGAAAATTTTGGCTGAGGAGGCTGCCAAGAAAGAAAATCGTTATTATGCAGATAATGGAATTTCAGAGTTTAAGGAAGCTGCTGCTGCTTATATGAAAAGTGTATTTGGTGTGAACGGGCTTGATCCGGAGCAGGAGATTAATCATGTAATTGGTACAAAATCTGCATTAGCCATGCTGCCCGCTGCTTTTATTAACCAAGGCGATATAACCATTATGCCTGCACCTAGTTATCCCATTCTATCAGCCCATACAAAATACTATGACGGTGACATTGCGTATCTGCCTTTAACTTCAGAAAATTTATTTCTTCCGGACCTAAGTACTTTAGAAAAAAGTATTGTAGATAAAGCAAAAATTCTTTATTTGAATTACCCAAATAATCCAACGGGAGCTATGGCAACAAAAGAGTTTTTTGAAGAGGTTGTTCAATTTGCTAAGAAAAACAAGCTGATCGTAGTACATGATGCAGCCTATGCAGCTCTCGTATTTGACGGAGAAAAACCGCTAAGCTTTCTATCTATTGAAGGAGCTAAGGAGGTTGGGGTTGAACTGCATTCTCTATCAAAATCATTTAGTATGACGGGCTGGCGCATCGGTTTTATTGCCGGAAATTCAAAAATCATTAAAGCCTTTGCTGCTGTGAAGGATAACTCGGATTCAGGTCAATTCATTGCCATTCAGAAGGCGGCTGCCTATGCACTTTCAAATCCTGAAATAACAGAGCGGACTGCAGAAAAGTATTCTAGGCGGCATGAATTATTAGCCAGCGTCTTAAATGAATGCGGGATCTGGGCAGAGAAGCCAAAGGGTTCATTTTTCTTATACACTAAGATACCAAAAGGGGTTGTTGGCGGCCCGCAATTTCAAACAGCAGAGGAGTTCAGTCACTACTTACTTAAAGAACACTTAATATCAACTGTTCCATGGGATGATGCAGGCCATTATATTCGATTTTCGGTAACATTCCAAGCTAAGGATCAGAAAGATGAGCAAAGAGTAATGAATGAAATCAAATCGAGGCTGAGTCGAGTAAATTTTTATTATAAAGAGGAGAGTGAAAATGTTATTTACTAAAATGCATGGCCTAGGAAATAACTATGTCCTTTTCGATCTATTAAAATCTCAATTTAATAACCAAGACATTTCACAATTATCAATGAAGATATCGGATGTCAATTTTGGCATCGGATCAGATGGCATTATTTTAATTGGCCCATCATCTATAGCTGATTTTCAGATGAGAATCTTTAATTCAGACGGTTCAGAAGCAAAGAATTGTGGAAATGGATTGCGGTGTACAGCTAAATATTTGTTCGATCACAATCATGCTAAAGCTAAGTGCTTTACGATTGAAACATTAGGTGGTGTTGTTCAGGCGGAGGTTGAAATAGATCAAGGTCAAACAGTCCAATATGTAACAGTAAATATGGGGGAGCCGAAGTTTTTGAGAAGTGAAATTCCTCTCATTGGCCATCCATTAGATAAGGCAATTAATGAACAATTTGTCATTGGCAATGAAATTTATCATTTAACCTGTGTTTCAATGGGCAATCCGCATGCCATCTTTTTTGTTGATGATGTTCATGAGTTTCCATTAGAACAAATAGGTCCTATTATTGAAAATTCATATTTTTTTCCTGATAGAGTGAACGTAGGAATCGTTCATGTGGTAAATAATTGTGAGATTCAATACCGAGTCTGGGAAAGGGGTTCTGGACTGACGATGGCCTGTGGCACAGGTGCTTGTGCTGCAGTCGTAGCAGCAACAATAAATAATAGGCTAGACAAAAATATTCCTATTACTGTTCATCTCCCAGGAGGTGACCTAACAGTAAAATGGGATCATCAAAATCAAGTTTGGAAGAAAGGACCGGCAGAATACATCTGCAGCGGGGACATTAAAATTCCTACCTTATTTTAGCAAGCAAATGCGATGGAAGTACTTTAATCATTTAGGGGGATTTACAATGACGGTATCCTACACAAAAGAAAAAATTTTAAAAAGAATAAAAGAGGAAAATGTTCGATATATCCGATTACAATTTACAGATATTCTGGGTTCAGTTAAAAACGTTGAAATTCCGGTTAGCCAACTATTAAAAGCACTAGAGAATAAAATGATGTTTGATGGGTCATCAATAGAAGGCTTTGTGAGAATTGAAGAATCAGATATGTATTTATATCCCGATATAGACACTTTTGTTATTTTTCCATGGACAGATGACAAAGGAAAGGTTGCTAGATTGATATGCGATATTTATCATCCAGACGGAACGCCGTTTGAAGGGGATCCAAGAAATAATTTAAAACGGGTTTTGAAGGAAATGGAGAGGCTTGGTTTTTCAGATTTTAATATTGGGCCAGAGCCGGAGTTTTTCCTATTCAAGCTAGATGAAAAAGGCAGGCCGACATTAGAGTTAAATGATCAGGGCGGTTATTTTGATCTGGCACCAACAGATTTGGGAGAAAACTGCAGGCGGGATATCGTATTGGAATTAGAGGAAATGGGCTTTGAAATTGAAGCCTCTCACCATGAGGTGGCACCTGGGCAGCATGAAATTGATTTTAAATATCAAAGGGCATTAAAGGCTTGTGATGATATTCAAACTTTTAAGATTGTAGTAAAAACAATTGCCCGCAAGCACGGACTTCACGCGACCTTTATGCCAAAGCCATTATTTGGCGTTAACGGCTCCGGGATGCATTCAAACCTTTCCTTGTTCAAAAATGGAGAAAACACCTTTTATGAAACAGATGGTGTTCTTGGGCTTAGTGATACAGCAAGACAGTTTATTGCCGGCATTTTATTGCATGCTCCTAGCTTTACCGCTATTACAAACCCAACGGTCAATTCTTATAAAAGACTAGTGCCTGGCTACGAGGCTCCCTGTTATGTTGCTTGGTCAGCTAGAAACAGAAGTCCGCTTATTCGCATCCCGGCATCTCGTGGAGTAAGTACTCGCGTAGAGGTACGAAGTGTAGACCCCTCTGCAAATCCTTATTTGGCTGCTGCTGTACTCCTGGCAGCAGGATTAGATGGAATCACCAATAAATTAACCCCACCTCTTCCAGTTGACAGTAATATTTACAATATGTCAAAAGAAGATCGACTGAAAAATGGCATTGCGGACTTACCTGAAACTTTAGCTCAAGCACTAGAAATCTTAAAGACGAATGAAGTGATCACAAATGCATTAGGAAATCATTTGTTAACCCATTTTATAAGGGCTAAAGAAATCGAATGGGATATGTTCCGTACACAGGTGCATCCATGGGAGAGGGAAAACTATATCCTACAATACTAAATTGCCCCATGCTTTGGAAATAAAAATTCATAATAGAGGGTGTGGTAAATTTGTGTGGAATAACAGGATGGGTTCATTTCCATCAAGATTTATCAAAGGAAAAAGGCATTATTGACAAGATGACAAACACTTTGGCAAAAAGAGGCCCAGATGCTACAAATGTTTGGATTTCGAGTCATGTATTGCTTGGCCATAAACGTTTAGTTGTAGTGGACCCTTCTGGCGGCGCTCAACCAATGACAATCGTTAAAAAAGAGCATTCCTACACAATCGTGTACAATGGAGAACTTTATAATACAGATGAACTAAGGACCGAATTAGTAAAACGAGGGTATATTTTTCAATCCCATTCTGATACTGAAGTATTGTTAACTTCCTATATAGAGTGGGGGGAAAGATGTGTAGATTTTTTAAATGGAATTTTTGCTTTTGCCGTTTGGAATGATCAAAAGAATCAGCTATTTACTGCGAGAGACCGACTTGGTGTAAAGCCCCTTTTCTATAAAGAAGTCGATGGCTCATTTATCTTTGGATCAGAGCTTAAGGCGATTCTTGAACATCCTAGTGTTAAAAATGAAGTCGATCGTGAAGGGCTTCAGGAGATTTTTGGTCTAGGCCCATCAAGAACTCCAGGACATGGAATATTCAGGGGGGTTAAGGAGCTCCGACCGGCACATGCGCTTTTATACAGCTTGAATGGCTTAAAGGTGTGGAGATATTGGAATGTTGAAAGCAGAGAGCATCCGCATTCATTGCAAGAAACCATTGAACATGTAAGAATGCTCGTTAAGGATGCTATTAAACGACAATTAGTTGCTGATGTGCCAGTTTGTACTTTTTTATCAGGGGGCATTGATTCAAGTGCTATTAGTGCGATAGCATCTGACATTTTTAAAAAAGAAGGAAGAAGCACCCTTCATACGTATTCAATCGATTACGCCCTAAGCCATGAGTTTTTCAAATCAAGCACTTTTTTACCTAGTCAGGACGGACCTTGGATTGAAAAAGTAAATCATTTTATAGGATCAATTCACCACAATGCTGTAATAAACAATGAGCAGCTCGCCGGCCGTTTAAAAGATGCTGTCTTGATGAGAGACCTGCCTGGAATGGCAGACATTGATTCTTCTTTATTATGGTTCTGTGAACAAATTAAACAAAACTATACAGTAGCATTGTCAGGCGAATGTGCGGATGAAATTTTTGGTGGCTATCCATGGTTTTATAAGCAGGAATTACTGAATCATCAAGGATTTCCATGGATGACCTCTGAAAATGAGCGGGCGCAGTTATTGCATCTACACTGGCAAAATAAGCTAAGTCTTAGGAATTATGTAAGAGAGCGATATGAAGAAACAATCAGTGAAGTACCTCAAATGGCAGGAGAAAGTTTACTAGCAAAACGCCGCCGGGAAATGTCCTATTTAAATATGCTCTGGTTCATGACCGCGTTGCTCGAAAGAAAAGACCGTATGAGCATGGGAGCGAGTTTAGAGGTGCGTGTTCCATTCGCAGATCATCGTCTTGTTGAATACGCTTGGAATATTCCTTGGCAAATGAAAATGCTCAATGGTTATGAAAAAGGAATATTGCGAAAAGCCTTAGAAGGAGTTCTTCCTAATGAAGTACTTTACCGAAAAAAAAGTCCTTATCCAAAGACCCATAGCCCGGGCTATTTGAAGCTTGTTAAGTCGATGTTAAATAATATTCTTACAAAAAAAACCTCCCCTCTTCTCGAATTAATCTCCAAGCAAAAAGGAATAGAGCTCATTGATTCAAACGGCTCTTCTTTCAAAATCCCATGGTTTGGCCAATTAATGACTGGCCCTCAGCTCATCGCACATCTCGTACAGATCAATATGTGGCTTGAGCACTATCAAATCAATATTCTAGATCAATGAATGCATTATTTCTCTTTTGAAACTAATTTATTACAAAGTTGAAAAAAGGCTCATAAGAAAAGCGGTTATAAGCCTCTCTTATGAGCCATTTTTTATTAATTTTCTCTCTAGCAGTTCAACGAGCTGATACATTACCGTTGCAAATATTGCGATCACTAGCAGGGATAACATGACAAGAGTGAAGTTAAAGACTTGGAATCCGTAGATGATCATATAGCCGAGACCTTTTGAAGAAACGAGAAATTCACCTACAATGACTCCTACCCATGATAAGCCGACATTGACCTTTAAAGTGGAAATAATCACTGGGAAGGATGCTGGAAGAATGGACTCTTTAAACACTTGAATCCTAGATGCACCAAAGGTTTGCAGAACCTTTATATAGTTAGGATCCACTTCTTTAAACGAGGTATATACAACGATGGTCGTGATGATGATGGAAATAATCGCACCCATGGCGACAATCGATGTGAAGCTTGGTCCTAACGCGACAATTAATATTGGGCCGAGAGCCACTTTGGGCATGGAATTTAGGACGACTAGATACGGGTCCAGTATTTTTGATAGCATAGGGGACCACCAGAGAGCTGCAGCAAGCAGGGTTCCGATCAGGGTACCAAGTATGAAGCCGAATACTGTTTCGGATAATGTGTAGCTTAAGTCGATGAATAATGTTCCGTCCTGAATTTTGGTTAGAAGCAAACCCCATACTTTTGAGGGAGAACTAAATATTAACGGGTCCACCCACTGCTTTTGACTGGCAAGCTCCCACCCAGAGAAAAAGACAATAAAGATTATAAGCTGGTAAAAACGGACCCATTTTTTTTCGCGTTTCAATGATTTCAGATACTGTTGATGAAGGAGGTCAACGTTTGTTTGCTGGTTCAAGGGATTCCAGCTCCTTCCAAATAGTTTGGAATATACTTGAATAAGTCTCATGGCTGCGTGCTTTGAATGGGGTTTCATCTCGAAGTTCTTTAGGCATTGAAAAGACCTTGTGTAGTCTTCCCGGGCTTGAAGAGAAAAGAAAAATCCGATCACTCATGGAGACGGCTTCTCCGATATCATGTGTGACAAGAATGGCTGTTTTTCCGAAGAATTTAAGTGTATTGGAGACAAGGTCTTCAAGCTTTAATTTTGTTTGATAATCTAAAGCGGAAAAAGGTTCATCAAGCATGAGAAGCTTCGGTTCAGTTGCTAATGTTCTGACAAGCGCAACCCTTTGTCTCATTCCACCGGAAAGCTGCTTTGGAAATTGTGATTCTACCCCTTTAAGCCCCATCTGTTCAAGTAAGGATAAAGCGTATTCTTTTTTGTTGGAATCAAGCTGATTACTTATCTTTAAACCAAGCAGAATATTTTCTTCAATTGTCTTCCATGGAAAAAGATAATCCTGTTGAAGCATATATCCAATGCTCTGACCCGTTGTTTCGACTTTTTTGCCTTCAAGAGTGACAGATCCTTCCGTTGGCTTTAGCAAGCCGGCAATAATCGAAAGCAAGGTTGTTTTTCCGCATCCGCTTGGACCTAGAAAGGAAACGAATTCTCCCTCCCCGACAGTAAGCGAAACATCGGAGAGGGCTGTTGTGGCAGAGTTTTTCGTGAAATACGTATGTTGAATTCCGTGAACGTTTAAGAAATCCATACAAGCCCTCCTTTTGATTTTCTTTAACTATTTTTTCATTACGCCTTCAGCAATGTCTGTGTTGACCAGATTATTGTAATCTACTCGTTTTGGAAGCTCGCCAGCTTCTTCCATAATGTTTTGCAAGTTATCCCATTCTTCATTATCTAAGATTGGGTCGGTTGCATAGGAGCCTTGGCTCTTATAGCGCTCGACAACCATTTCAATAATATCGAGCTCCGTATTATCAAAGAATCCTTTTATGGCCTCAGCTGTTTCCTTGGCGCTGTGTGTATCTACCCATTGCTGTGCCTTATAAACTGCTCTAGTAAATTTCTCAACAGTTTCTTTATTATCGTTAATGTAGCTTTGTTTCGTCATGAAGGTAGTATATGGGATGTGCCCGGACTCTGTTCCGAATGAGGCGACAATATAGCCTTTTCCTTCTTTTTCAAAGACACTCGCTGTTGGTTCGAAAAGCTGGACAAACTCACCAGTGCCTGAAGCAAAAGCTGGAGCAATATTAGCAAAATCTACATTCTGGATAAGATCTAAATCCTTATGGGGATCAATTCCATGCTTTTTCAAAACAAATTCCCCAGCCATTTGCGGCATACCGCCTTTACGCTGACCTAGGAAGGTGGTTCCCTTTAACATATCCCATGTGAAATTTTCTATTTTGTTTCGTGAGACAAGAAATGTACCGTCTGTTTGTGTAAGCTGTGCGAAGTTTATGACTGGATCATTAGAACCTTGGGCAGAAACGTAAATTGAAGTTTCTGATCCCACAAGAGCAACATCGATGCTGTCGGATAGAAGCGCGGTCATCGTTTTGTCCCCGCCAGCTGTCGTTGTAAGCGTAACATTCAGCCCTTCTTCTTCAAAAAATCCTTTTTCAATCGCTACATATTGTGGAGCATAGAAAATGGAACGGGTTACCTCACCGATCCGTACATTTTGAACTTCATCCTTTCCACATGCTGCTAATGGTATAATTAGAATGGAAATGAACAATAGTGAAAAACTAATTTTTAGCCACTTTTTCATAGATAGGACCTCCCGAAATAGGAAAATAATAAGCTTTTAAGCCTACATTATCGTATGAGTGTGACAAAAATGTGTGAATGCCTATATAAAAATTTTAAATTTCTGATAAGTGGGACATAAAGACGTGAACCTAGTTAAAATATGGAGGATATCCGCCACTTTTGAGTTATATCCGCCAGTTGGGCCAAGATATCCGCTACTTTTGTGTTATATCCGCCAGTTGGGCCAGGATATCCGCTACTTTTGTGTTATATCCGCGAGTTGGCCAAGATATCCGCTACTTTCAGCAGGATATCCGCCAGTTATTAAAAAGGAGTAGAGCAACATGATAAGTAAACAGAGATTTCCATCGCCAAACCCGAATATTGAATTATCCATTGTCACTTATTTATCTGGCGATCTTAAAATAAAAGGGCTGCTTGCAGAACCGAAGGATGAAGCCATTTATGACGGGTTTCTTTATTTGCGCGGAGGTATAAAAAATGTTGGCCAGGTACGCCCTGCACGAATCGTTCAGTTTGCATCAGAAGGATTTATCGTCTTTGCCCCTTTTTACAGGGGAAATCAAGGAGGGGATGGGAATGAAGACTTCGCTGGTGAAGATCGAGAGGACGCATTTTCCGCCTTTAAATTATTGCAATCCCATCCACGTGTTAAGGGTATACATATTTTTGGCTTTTCAAGAGGAGGAGTAATGGCATTACTCACGGCTCTCGAATTTCCTAAGGTGAAATCGCTTGTCACTTGGGGCGGGGTTAGTGATATGTTCCTAACCTATGAGGAGAGAAAGGACTTGCGGAGAATGATGAAAAGGGTCATTGGCGGAACTCCGACTAAATATCCGGACAGATATGAATACCGAACACCACTTTTTCAATTGGAAAAGCTTGAAGCCCCTGTCTTAATCATTCATGGTGAAAAAGATGAAAATGTCTCTGTTGAGCATGCATACCGGCTTGAGAAAAGATTAAGATCCTTAGGTAAGAAAGTGGAAAGTTGGTACTTTCGAGAGTTTACACATTTTTTTCCACCAGCCATAAATAGAAGAGTTGTAAGAGATTTAACAAACTGGATGAAAAACAAGCAGGAAAGATCATAAAATAAAAAGGGCGTCACTCAGGACACCCTTTTTTTTACATAATATTAAGCAACTGGTCCGCCTTGCTTTTCGATTTCAGCAGGGACGTTGGAGAATTTCTTGAAGTTTTCACGGAATTGAGAAGCTAGTTCCTTCGCTTTTGCTTCATAAGCTGCTTCATCAGCCCATGTTTTGCTAGGCTGTAGCACTTCATCAGGTACGCCTGGTACATGTAAAGGAATTTCAAGACCAAAGATTTCGTCTTTAATCGTTTCTACATTATTTAATTCGCCTTCTAATGCAGATTGTACCATCGCACGTGTATAGCTGAGCTTCATGCGGTTTCCTACTCCATATTCGCCGCCAGTCCAGCCTGTATTCACAAGGAATACTTTTGCATTATGCTCATCAATCTTCTTCCCTAGCATTTCTGCATACTCTGTAGCAGGAAGCGGAAGGAATGGTGAACCAAAGCAAGTAGAAAATGTTGCTTGTGGTGACGTAATTCCGCGCTCAGTACCAGCAAGCTTAGATGTGTATCCGCTTAGGAAATGGTACATTGCTTGCTCTTTTGATAGTTTAGCGATTGGAGGCAATACGCCAAATGCATCTGCTGTTAAGAATACAATTGTATTTGGGTGACCGGCAATGCTTGGGTCAACAATATTATCAATAGCTTGCAGCGGGTAAGCAGCACGAGTATTTTCGGTTAAGGAATTATCATCATAATCAGCAACACGAGAATCGCTGTTAATCACAACATTTTCAAGAACAGAACCAAAACGGATCGCATCAAAGATTTGCGGTTCTTTTTCACGAGTTAAGCCAATGGTTTTTGCATAACATCCGCCTTCGATATTGAATACCCCGTTTGGAGACCAGCCATGCTCGTCATCACCGATTAAGCGGCGATTTGGATCTGCTGATAAAGTTGTTTTGCCTGTTCCAGAAAGACCGAAGAATAACGCTACATCACCTTCAAGGCCAACGTTAGCTGAACAGTGCATTGGTAAAATTCCGTTTTCTGGAAGCAAATAGTTCATGACAGAGAAAATAGACTTCTTAATTTCTCCAGCATACTCTGTTCCGCCAATTAGAACTATACGGCGTTCAAAGGAAACAATGATAAAAGTTTCAGAAGCAGTACCATCTACTGCAGGGTCAGCCTTAAAGTTCGGAGCAGAAATAACTGTGAATTCTGCTTGATGATCTAATAGATCCTCAGCTGTTGGGCGAATGAAAAGCTGATGAGCAAATAAATTATGCCATGCATATTCATTAATAACTTGTATGGGAAGGCGATGTTTTTTGTCAGCACCAGCGAATCCATTAAAAACAAATACCTCATCTTTTTCTTGTAAGTAGTTTAATACTTTATCATAAAGGTTTGAAAAAGCCTCTTCTGAGATAGGTTGATTTACTTTACCCCAGTCAACTTTGTCCTTCGTAGATGCTTCTTCAACAATATATTTATCTTTTGGAGAACGACCTGTATATTTTCCGGTAGTTGCACAAACTGCACCGGTTGAAGTGAGCGAGCCTTCTTTACGATTTAGTACCTTTTCCACAAGCTGTGGAACAGATAATTGTACTTGAATATTATTTCCCTTTAATAATTCAGTTAATTTATTCGGAATGCTAACAGAATTCATCTGAAGAATACCTTCCTTTTACATTAAATTTATGAAAGACATTTCAATTTACAAATAGTATAACACAATTGAATGATTAATCTATACTAATTGCCGTTTTTTTTTCATTAATTATTTTCCTCTTTTTGAACAATTATAATTCCGCCTAACGAAGAAGCCCGCTTATTACCAAACCAATTTGAATAGGATAAAATATGATAAACTAACGATATAAATATAAGATAGGGCTGGTGTTAGGTGAAAACGATTGCATTATACGATGAAACATGTAGTTTATGCAAGGAATCTAAACAATTTTTTGAAAAAATTGATAGGTTTCATAAAGTAAGCTGGGTTTCACTGCAAGAATATGAAAAAACCCGTCATTCGATACCGTTCGATAAAATCAGCTTACGGCGGGAGCTTCATATTATTTCTTCCGGTGGAAAAGTCCGTAAAGGCTATGATGCTATAAGGTATTTACTCTTGCTTACTCCCCCATTAAACCTATTAGGGTTATGTTTATATTTTCCTGGAATGTCATTTGTAGGTAATCCTCTATATAAATGGGTAGCCAAGAATAGACATAAATTTTTCAGGAAAAAATGTGACAATGGCAGTTGTTCATTATGATATTCATTGACATAAAAAAAACACCAAAATAATTGAATAATTTTATTGACTTCTTTTTATATAGTACGTTATGATTTATCCTTGAACGGATACTCTCTTATCCCGAGCTGGCGGAGGGACAGGCCCAATGAAGCCCAGCAACCTGCTAAACGATTAACTTTATTCATTCGAATAAAGTTAGCCTCCGGCGGATGCCTCAGATTTTTTAAAGGTAATTTATCGAGCGAGCTCGATAAAAATCTGGGCGCAAATTCGCCAAGGCGAATTTGATTAGCAAAGGTGCTAAACCTGACGCAAGGATTATTCCTTGAACGATAAGAGTGAAAGGCGCGAATCGATTTGCTTCAACCTTTTCACAGGGATGGAAAGGTTTTTTATTTTGCATTTTGAGGGTTAGCTTCTTGAAAAGCCTATACGCTAATCATAAAAACTCCAATTTTACTTCATACTAATTAGGGAATGAGTTCCGTATCATTTTTTATATAAGGAGGAACATCAGCATGTCAACAAAACGTCGTTTGTTTACATCTGAATCAGTAACTGAAGGTCATCCGGATAAAATTTGTGACCAAATTTCTGATGCCATTTTAGATGCCATTTTAGCTCAGGATGCAAATGCCCGTGTAGCAGCAGAAACATCTGTTACAACAGGGTTAGTTTTAATTGCAGGAGAAATCACTACATCTTCTTATGTAGATATTCCAAAAATCGTTCGCGAAACAGTAAAAGAAATCGGCTACACTCGTGCGAAATACGGCTTTGATTCCGAAACTTGTGCGGTTTTAACTTCTATCGATGAGCAATCACCTGATATTGCGATGGGAGTTGACCAAGCTTTAGAAGCTCGTGAAGGGCAAATGACAGATGAAGAAATTGAAGCTATTGGTGCTGGTGACCAAGGTTTAATGTTTGGATTTGCATGTAATGAAACGAAGGAGCTAATGCCGCTACCAATTTCATTATCTCATAAATTAGCACGCCGTTTGACTGAAGTACGTAAAGAAGAAATCCTTCCGTACCTTCGTCCGGATGGAAAAACACAAGTCACAGTTGAGTATGATGAAAATAACAAGCCTGTTCGTATTGATACAATTGTTATTTCTACTCAACATCACCCTGAAATTAGCTTAGAGCAAATTCAGCGCAATATTAAAGAGCATGTCATCAATCCAGTTGTTCCAAAAGAACTAATTGATGAGAATACAAAATACTTTATCAACCCTACTGGCCGTTTCGTAATTGGCGGACCACAAGGGGATGCTGGCTTAACTGGCCGCAAAATTATCGTTGATACTTACGGTGGATACGCTCGTCATGGCGGCGGTGCATTCTCCGGAAAGGATCCTACAAAGGTTGACCGTTCTGCTGCTTATGCTGCACGTTATGTGGCGAAAAACATCGTTGCTGCGAGTCTAGCTGATAAAGTTGAAGTTCAGCTTGCTTATGCAATCGGAGTAGCGCAGCCGGTATCTATTTCAATTGATACTTTCGGAACAGGTAACGTAGATGAAGACGTGTTAGTTGACTTAGTTCGTAAAAACTTCGATCTTCGTCCAGCTGGCATTATTAATATGCTAAACCTGCGCCGTCCTATTTATAAGCAAACTGCTGCTTATGGTCATTTTGGACGCACCGATATTGATCTTCCATGGGAACGTACAGATAAAGCTGAGGCATTACGTGCAGAGGCTTTAAAATAATAATGAAAAAGCGGAAGCTACATTTTTGATGTAACTTCCGCTTTTTTAATTCGTCATATGTTAAGGATGATTTTAAACTCCTATTTCCATTCCTTGCAAACAACCCCCATAATATTTCACTAATCAATAAACAAATAAATAGTGCAATTATCATCTAAATTAATTAAAGATTGGATTGGGTGATAAATGAATGAGCCGCTTTAGTGGATTTGTAAAAAGAAATCATGACAATACAGATACCCCGAAATGTGAAGCAAGTTTTTATGATGAAGAGTATGAGCTTTTCCATTATCCAAGATGTGATGAGAAGCCTTTTTTCTATCAACATGACCGATATTCAATTGTATTGGATGGAGAGATTTTCAATATACAGGAGCTTAAAGAAGAACTTTCTGAAGGTGAATATTGTGATTCAGAAATATTATTAATCTTATATAGCCAATTAAAAGAAAAAATATTGGAAAAGCTGCGTGGAATGTATGCTCTTGTTATTTGGGATAAGCAGGATAAGGTCTTGTTTGGCGCAAGAGATCCTTTTGGAATCAAACCTTTTTATTATTATGACGTAATCGAAGGGTTGTATTTTGCCACTGATAAGAAGAGCATTTTACAAAGCGAAGTTTTGAATATAGATGCATTACAGCAATATTTAACCTTTCAGTTCGTCCCAGAGCCTTACACAATCACAAATAAGATTCAAAAGCTTGAACCAGGGCATTATTTTACAAAGAAAATGGATGCCCCTATGGAGATTATTTGCTATTGGAAAGCAGCCTTTCAACCGGTATTAAAACAAGAAGCTGAATTTATTCGAGAGATACAATCAGCCCTCTATCAGTCAATACAATTGCATACTCAAAGCGATGCGCCGATTGGATCCTTCCTCTCTGGGGGTATTGATTCCACTATTATTGCTGCGATTGCAAAGGAATATCATCCAGATTTAAAAACATTTTCAGTTGGATTTGAGCAGGCTGGCTTTAGTGAAATTGACATTGCGGAGGAAACGGCTAAAAGGCTTGGAGTTGAAAATATAAGCAGGATCATTCATCCTGAAGATTTCATTAAGGAGCTGCCGTATATTATCTATTCATTGGAAGACCCGCTTGCAGATCCGGCCTGTATTCCGCTTTATTTTGCAGCTAAAGAGGCAAGTAAGCATGTAAAGGTTGTTTTATCTGGAGAGGGTGCTGATGAATTATTCGGCGGCTATAATATTTATCGCGAACCACAGTCCTTAAGGCTCTTTCAATATTTGCCTAATTTGATAAAAGAAATCTTGCGGAAACTTGCTGCTTTTCTTCCAGATGGGGTGAAGGGTAAAAGCTTTATTGAGCGGGGGATTACTCCCTTAGAAGAAAGGTATATTGGCAATGCCAAAATTTTTTCCGAAATAGAGAAGAGTATGCTCTTCCGAGAATATAGGGAAGATCTAAGTTATACGAATATAACAGCCCCTCTTTACAAAGAGAGTGCTTCATATGATGCAATTAACCAGATGCAGTATATCGATATTCATACTTGGCTAAGAGGAGATATTCTATTAAAAGCTCATAAAATGACTGGAGCCCATTTGATGGATTTGCGGGCCCCTTTTCTAGATAAAGAGGTATTTGAGATTGCGTCCCAAATACCGAGCAGTCTAAACATCGCCAATGGAACAACGAAATATATTTTGCGGAAAGCAGTAGAAGGAATTGTTCCAGCTCATGTCTTACATCGAAAGAAACTGGGCTTTCCCGTCCCAATTAGGTTTTGGCTAAAGAATGAAATGAATGATTGGGCGAGAAAAATAATTCGTGAAAGCGACACGGACCATTTATTTCATAAAGATTATTTATATAAGCTGCTTGATGACCATTATAAAGATCAATCCGATAACAGCAGAAAGCTTTGGACGGTATTAATGTTTATGATATGGCATGCCATATTTGTTGAAAAAAAGTATGAAAATGAACTAAGTTCAATGAATACGGTCCTGCCAATGGGTATATAAAACGATTAGAAAGAATAAGTTATTTATAAAAGGACATGTTAAAAAATATCTTGATTATTTCTGCAGTGATTTATAATACTGCGCTTTTTCAGCGTATTCTCTGCTTATTCTTTCCATTTCTTTAATATCATCAGGTGTTATTTCACGGATTACTTTAGCTGGACGGCCAAAGGCAAGTGTATTAGGAGGAATTTTTTTACCTTGAGGAACTAGACTGCCAGCACCGATAAAGGCTCCTTCACCAATTTCAGCTTGATCAAGAATAATAGAGCCCATGCCAATTAACGCTTTCCGGCGAATAATGCAGCTATGTAAAACAACCTGATGTCCTACTGTCACTTCATCTTCAAGAATTAGAGGGTTGTTAGGGCTCTGGTGCAGTACTGAATTATCTTGAATATTAACCTTTTTCCCAATAATCGTTGGGGCGACATCCCCTCTTATAACCGTATTGAACCACACACTGGATTCATCCCCGATTTCTACATCCCCTGTAATGGTTGCAAAGTCTGCAATGAAAACCGAGTCAGCTATTTTTGGTTGCTTATCTTTATATGGGTAGATCATGTTTGATTCTCCTTGAAATGATTTAATATCTTAATTTTACCATAGAAGTCATCAATCTTCTTCATTGATCAATTAGACTTCATTAATGATGAAATAATGTTTCTGGGCTATAATTTAAATATAATGAGTTCGTTTTCAACATAAGGTTTAGGAGGATTAATAATGTGGAAATGGGAAGCTGAGGGAGAGGCTAAAGGAGTCATTGTGATGGTCCATGGTGCGATGGAGCATCATCGCCGCTACGGCTGGCTTATTGAAATGTGGCGTTTATCAGGCTTTCATGTCATTATGGGAGATCTTCCTGGCCAGGGTATGACTACTAGATCACGGCGAGGTCACATTGATTCATTTGATGAATATTTACATGAAGTGAAGGATTGGATTCAGGCAGCGTACCGATTCGAATTACCGGTCTTTCTACTGGGCCATAGCATGGGCGGCTTAATCTCTATTCGCCTTTTGCAGGAAGAGAGGCTGAAATTAACAGGAGTGATCCTGTCATCCCCTTGTCTGGGCTTAGTGAAAAGGCCTAACAAAATACTAAATGTATCTTCTTATCTTTTAAATAAAATTGTTCCAAGTCTGCGATTGAATTCAGGGCTGACTGTAGATATGGCGACAAGGAATATTGATGTGCGTGATGCCGATGCTAATGATACTTTATATGTGACAAGAGTGTCAATTAGATGGTATCGTGAACTTATACATGCGACAAAGCTAGGTTTTGAAAATCTTGATAAAATTCAAGATGTCCCGCTGCTTGTTATGCAGGGTGGCGAGGACCTAATTGTAAATAAGAAGACAGTCAGCGATTGGTTCAACCGTGCCCCCTTCTCAGAAAAACGATTTAAAGAATGGCCTAAATGCTATCATGAAATCTTTAATGAGCCTGAAAGGGAAGAAGTATTTGAGTATGCGAAGGATTTCGTATCTAGCCAGTTAAAGGCCGTTGGCTATATCGTTTAGTGCCTAGCTACAGCGCCTATCCCGACGTACAGGACGTACTAGTGTCGACAATGCGACAGGACAAGGAACGCTTCGGAAGCGTAAACATCGCACGACCAAAAGTGAAGCTTTTGGGAGGACGTCGCGTT
>NZ_JBALOW010000013.1:54074-63108 GCF_036965085.1 Bacillus sp. JJ1532 | reverse complement strand
AAGGTAGAGCTCACCTTTCCGGGAGGCTCGTCTTATGCTTGTCGGGGGTGGGCGAGGCGCTTTCGCTTTTCTAAGGAGTGAGTTTTACTATGAGTGTCCCATCTATGCCTATCAGTCTAATGTCAAATGTTTATCGTAGGATATTGCCAATAGCTCATAAGGAATTGGAGTATTGGCGGAAGAGAGCGGAAGAAATTCCCGATCCAGAACTTAGAAAACAGGCATTAGCGAGCATAAAGCAAAAGACCTTTCATTGTGAAGGCGGCGCCATCATGGCATTAATGGCAAAAGAAAAATATGAAAAAGCGATTAAATTTATAGTTGCTTATCAAACAATCAGTGATTATTTGGATAATTTATGTGATCGAAGTACATCACTGGATCCAGAAGATTTTGAGGCTTTACACGAATCAATGATGGATTCTTTAGTGGTGGAGGCTGCACCGAAAAATTATTACCGATTTAGAGAAGAACAGGAAGATGGAAATTACTTAGCTGACCTTGCTGCAGCCTGTAGAGGAGTTTTATCTGAAATAGGTAATTATGAAGAAATCAGCGGTCATTTATTAGAATTGTGCCGGTATTATTGTGATTTGCAGATTCATAAGCATGTAAAAGTGGAGGAACGCGTGCCAAGGCTTCAAGGCTGGTTTGATGAATACAAGGAAAAAATACCAGAGATGGAGTGGTATGAGTTTTCAGCTTGCTCTGGATCGACATTAGGTATTTTCTGCCTTGTTTCTTATGCCATGAGGGATGATTTTAAGCTGGCCGACGCAGAAAAAATTCGGAACGGCTATTTTCCTTACATACAAGGTTTGCATATATTATTGGATTATTTTATTGATCAGGAAGAGGATCGTGCTGGCGGAGATTTAAACTTCTGTTTTTATTATGAAAGTGAAGAGAAGCTTTTTGACAGGCTGAAGCATTTTGTACAAGAAGCTGACAAGCATACAGAACAGCTGCCTCATAAACGATTTCATCAATTGATTAACCGTGGACTGCTAGGGATTTATTTATCAGATGAAAAGGTCCGAAAGCAGCGAAATGTAAAGAAACTAGCTCGAGGAATGATCAAAACCGGCGGGATGATCAGTTTTTTCTTTTATTTAAATGGACGTGCTTATCGGGCTATGCAAAAATGGATGCCAGCCGGTCTTATGAGGGCATTTTTAAAGTAAATTGAAGCCGAAATTTGAAAAAACCTGCTTAAATGCAGGTTTTTTCTCTTTGGAAGGGAAAAATCGGTCAGTTTTCGGTAAATCAATCGGCACTTTTTTTAGTATCCGCCAGTTACGCAGAAATATCCGCCACTTTTGTGATATATCCGCCAGTTATGCAGAAATATCCGCCACTTTTGTGATATATCCGCCAGTTACGCAGAAATATCCGCTACTTTTGTGATATATCCGTTAGATACTCAATTATTATCTTTTTTCAATCGCTACAATGAAAGGTGGATTATTCTTCTGATTAATGAATTGATACTGAAGTACATGAGCCTTTTTTTGGTCTAGCTGTTTTACAAATTGAAGGAGTGCGTCACGTTCAATCGCACCTTCTTCGTGGCCATGGTAAACAACAAGGACAATAATCCCTTCAGGAGCCATAATTTCAAGAAGCTGCTCAATCGCTGAAATGGTTGTGTCTGGAACTGTAACAATCGATTTGTCGCCGCCTGGCAAATAGCCCAAATTAAAAATAGCACCTTTAATTTTACCGTGATTTTCTGCTGAGATACTGGACAATATATGTTCATGCCCATTATGAAATAAAGTAACACGGTCAGAAAGCTGCTGTTCTTCTATCCTTTTTTTTGTACTGAGAATTGCTTCTTCTTGTATATCAAATCCGAATACATGACCGGAATCTTCAACTAATTTTGCCAAGAATAATGTATCATGCCCATTTCCTAATGTTGCATCGACTGCAAAGTCACCAGAACCAACTGCTTTTTCTAGCAGCTTCCTAGCAAAAGGCAAAACTCCTTCTAGCTTCATGCTTGTACCTCCACACTGCTTGCCTTGTAAAATTTTCCTTGCCAGCTATTCCGTCTTTTAAGTTCAGCATCAATGGTGTTTAGAACCTCCCATTTATTAACACTCCACATCGGACCAATCATCAGCTCAATAGGACCATCTCCAGTAATTCGATGAATAATCATTTCAGGAGGCAGAATTTCAAGTTGATCACAAACTAAACTGACATATTGGTCAAATGATAAGAATTCAAGCATTCCTTTTTCATATTGCTTCACCATTGGTGTTCCTTTTAAAAGATGAAGAAGGTGGATTTTGATTCCTTGAACATCTAGCTTTGCGACCTCCTTAGCAGTTTCCATCATCATTTCCGGTGTTTCCAGTGGAAGTCCATTAATAATATGGGAACAAACACGAATTCCATGTTTTCGAAGCTTGTTGACACCGTCCACATAGCATTGATAATCATGAGCACGATTGATCAGCAATCCGGTTCTTTCATGTACAGTTTGCAAACCAAGCTCAACCCATAAATAAGTTCTTTGATTAAGCTCAGCCAAATATTCCACTACATCATCTGGAAGGCAGTCTGGCCTTGTAGCAATTGAAAGCCCTACAACATCTTCAAACTGTAAAACTTTTTCGTACATATTTCTTAACACTTCTACGGGTGCATGTGTATTCGTAAATGCCTGGAAGTAAGCCATATATTTGCCATCTTTCCACTTCTGATGCATTTTTTCTTTAATTTCTTTAAATTGTATCTCTATATCGTCAGATCGGTTTCCCGCAAAGTCACCAGAACCGGCCGCACTGCAAAATGTACAGCCTCCGTGCGCGACCGTGCCGTCACGATTCGGGCAGTCAAAGCCGCCATCAAGAGCAACCTTAAAAACCTTATGGCCAAATTGATTCCTTAAATGGTAATTCCATGTATGATAGCGTTTATTATCAGATGCAAAGGGAAAAGGATTAATCTGATTCATCATTGTAAACCTCCTTAAAGCACTATAAATAGAGAAAACCTATTTTTAAATGTAATGGCTATCAACGATTTTTGCCAGTAAAATTACGAAATAGGAAAAAGAAATATGAACAAACTAATGAATGAAGCATTTTGCTTCTGAAAAGACCGATTTATTTCAGGAGGGATATTATGGCTACTCGTGACTCCGTTGATAATCTAATGCAGCAATGTGAGGATGCTATCCGTTTCGCTAATGACCAGCTTCAGGAAGGCAGAACTCAAGAGCATTACAATGATGCTGGTTTTACGGATGCACTGTATTCTCTTGAGAATGCGTATAATGATCTGACCAAACTTGCTTTAAGTGCCAACGCCCAGCAGAGGGAACAGCTTCACCGCATGAGGCTGCAGCTTCAGCAGCTCCAAAATCAAATGATTATTCATCCCCATTAAGGAGTGATTTTCAAGGTGAAAAAACGGTCTAAACAAAGAAACCCTGAACAAAAGAACCGTAATGGCATAAATAATCAAGAACTAGAGATAGGTCAGGATTTCGACATCGTCAAGCAAGCAAAAAAGTTGTATGAAAAAAAGGGACAGCCAGTAAAATCAAAATTCCATCCTGAATAATCGAAACCCTCCAATTCTGGAGGGTTTTTTAGTTGTTCCACAGGGCTTCCGCTTTTCTAGGAATATTGTGTATTTTCTTTGTTTGGCTGCTTAGATGATTCCCTATTGCAAGGACAGTAAAAAAGAAATAAAATTGCTTAGTGAACCGAACTAATTGTCGAGCAGACTTTTATATATTTTGGTCTATTTTAGGAGGGTTTTTTCATGCCACGTGCCTTATGGCTTTTAATAATTGGGATGGTGGTGAATGTTACAGGCTCTTCTTTTTTATGGCCTTTAAACACAATCTATATTCACGATCATTTAGGAAAATCATTATCAGTTGCGGGAATTGCTCTCATGTTAAACTCTGGAGCAAGTGTCATTGGCAATTTAACCGGGGGCATCCTTTTTGATAAAATTGGCGGCTATAAATCAATCCTGCTGGGAGCAGGAATATCCTTATTATCATTAATCGGGTTAACCTTTTGGCATGATTGGCCAATGTATGTTGTCTTTTTAACGATGGTTGGATTTGGGGCAGGAATTATTTTCCCATCAATGTATGCAATGGCTGGTTCAGTATGGAAGGAAGGCGGAAGAAAATCCTTTAATGCTCTATACGTAGCGCAGAACCTTGGTGTAGCAATCGGAGCGGCCCTTGGCGGATTTGTAGCTTCTTTTTCTTTTCAGCTCATCTTTATTGCTAATACGTTCATGTACTTGGCTTTTCTTTTCATTGCTGTTTTCGGATATAAAGGAATTCAAATTGAGTCAAGTATGCATACTTCTGTTCGAAAGAAAAAGTCTGTTGTTAAGGACCATTCAAAGCTATATGCCTTATTAATTTTATGTATTGGCTACAGCTTATGCTGGGTCGGATATGTTCAGTGGCAAACGACAATTGCCTCTTTTACACAGGAGCTTAATATCACCTTAAGACAATATAGTCTGCTTTGGACGATCAATGGAGCATTAATTGTTCTAGGGCAGCCAGTAATAAACTTGCTTGTGTCCCGAATCAAATCTCTGAAGACACAGATCAATATCGGCATTATTATTTTTATAGTCTCTTTTGGAGTTGTTTCCGTAGCCCATCAGTTTGCAGCTTTTCTTGCTGGAATGATTATATTAACAATTGGCGAAATGTTAGTATGGCCAGCAGTTCCTACGATCGCCAATGATCTGGCACCAAAAGGAAGAGAAGGATTCTACCAGGGAATTGTCAATAGTATGGCAACAGGAGGGCGTATGATTGGACCGCTCCTAGGGGGCATTCTTGTCGATATATACGGAATGTCAATGCTATTCTCAATCATTATAGTTTTACTCGTGATCTCTATTTTTACAACATTCATCTATGATAAAAAAATTAGAAAAACAAAGAGCGTTGCACACGCATCTTGAAGACCTGCACTAATGCTGCAGGTCTTTTAATTATGATTAGCCACTATTTCTCTGTTCCTCTACAAATACTACTTCCGAAAAATAGCTTTTTAATAATACCCATTTAGCAGGATACATATAAATAAATTCATTCACATCTTGATTCGAATAGATCACTAAATAATCCAATAGCATCTTTGCCTGATTTAAATCGTATAGAAGAGCATGAGGAAGGGTGTAATAATCATTTAGCTGGTTTGAATTCAGTTTTATAGCTTGGATCTGATTTGCCTTCAGAAATGAACTAATCATGCTTATACAGTGCGAGATCCCTTCTAAATCTTGATGCTGTCTTTCATTAATGAAGTAAATGCCTTTCATAGTTAACACTCCATTTTCTCTTTTCTCCCTTCTTTGACAAAAAATAGAGGAAAAATACTTATGTAATTAAATTATCTAACAATTGCGATAAAATAAGCTGGAATGTATAAATGATTATAAAGGGGAGTATTATGAAAAACGCATTATTAAATATTCCAATCGGAAGTTATTTTTTCATTAATCCCTCAAAAAAGGCTTTTGTCTGTTGATGAGATTGCGGATTATGCATATTCCTTGCAAGTGAATCTGCAAACGGAGTGACAGGGCAGGCCATCTGATTGATGGGGGATATACAGTTCAATAGATTTTGAGGGGACAGCTGTGAGATGTCCCTTTAAAATTTTTTAAAAATTCATTCACATAATCTTATTTCCCGCATATGCTACATATTAAATTTCCTGTCAAGATGAGCCCACTTGCATCTTGGCGGGAAATTTTATACAATAGCACTAATATATTTATATGCTAAGAAAAGGATTAGTAGTGGATTGAACCTGATTGTAGAGAGTTGACGGGTGGTGCAAGTCAGCCGGGTAAACCATGAACTCGCCTTTGAGCAGCAAGTGTGAAGGAATAGTAATGCTTGCCGTACTCCGCGTTAAGGATGAATGAAGCGAGTGACTATGTCACTAATGTGGGTGGTACCGCGGGAGATTATACATAATCCTCTCGTCCCTTAATTGGGATGGGAGGTTTTTTTGATTTTTTTCGAAATATTCTATAATTTTCATTTAGGAGGAACATGTGATGAGTTTCAATCATCAAGAGATTGAGAAAAAGTGGCAAACGGTCTGGGAAGAAAATAAAACATTTAAGACGAGCGAAGATAAAGGAAAGCGCAAATTTTACGCACTTGATATGTTTCCATATCCATCTGGAGCTGGACTTCATGTCGGACATCCAGAAGGCTACACAGCTACGGATATTCTTTCGCGCATGAAGCGGATGCAAGGCTATAATGTCCTTCATCCAATGGGCTGGGACGCATTCGGTCTTCCTGCTGAGCAATACGCATTAGATACAGGGAACGATCCAGCTGAATTTACGGCAAAGAATATTAATACATTCCGCCGTCAAATTAAAGCACTAGGATTCTCTTATGATTGGGATCGTGAAGTGAATACGACTGATCCTGAGTATTATAAATGGACACAATGGATTTTCTTAAAGCTATATGAAAAAGGTCTTGCTTATATTGATGAAGTAGCAGTGAACTGGTGCCCAGCACTTGGAACAGTTTTAGCTAACGAAGAAGTTATTGATGGAAAAAGTGAGCGTGGCGGCCACCCGGTTGAGCGCAGACCAATGAGACAATGGGTATTAAAAATAACTGCCTATGCAGATCGTTTGCTTGAGGATCTTGATTTACTAGATTGGCCTGAAAGCCTAAAAGATATGCAGCGTAACTGGATCGGCCGTTCAGAAGGGGCAGAAGTAACCTTCCAAATTGAAGGCCATGAAGGAACATTCAAAGTATTTACGACTCGTCCTGATACACTTTTTGGTGCAACCTATGCAGTACTTGCTCCAGAGCATGATTTAGTCGACAAAATTACGACTGAAGAGCAGCGTGCCGAAGTTCAAGGCTATTTAGATAAAGTAAAAATGAAAAGCGATTTGGAAAGAACTGATTTAGCAAAAGAAAAGACAGGTGTTTTCACAGGCGCCTACGCAATAAACCCGGCAAATGGCGAAAAGATGCCGATCTGGATTGCCGATTATGTATTAGCGAGTTATGGAACCGGTGCTATTATGGCTGTACCTGCTCATGACGAGCGTGACCATGAATTTGCAAAACAATTTGACTTGCCAATTGTTGAAGTTGTTGCTGGTGGAAATGTTGAAAAAGAAGCTTATGCTGGCGATGGCGAGCATGTAAATTCCGATTTCTTAAATGGAATGAATAAAGAAGAAGCTATCGGTAAGATGATTGCTTGGCTTGAAGAAAAAGGACTTGGCACGAAAAAGATCACTTATCGCCTTCGAGATTGGTTGTTTAGCCGCCAACGCTATTGGGGGGAGCCGATTCCAATTATTCATTGGGAAGATGGCACGAGTTCAGCTGTACCTGAAGACCAACTGCCATTAATTCTTCCAAAAACAACTGAAATAAAGCCGTCTGGAACGGGTGAGTCACCGCTCGCCAATATTGAAGAGTGGGTAAATGTGGTGGACCCAGTAACAGGCAAAAAAGGCCGCAGAGAAACAAACACGATGCCGCAATGGGCAGGCAGCTGCTGGTATTACCTGCGCTACATTGATCCACACAACAGTGAAGCGCTTGCGGATGCAGATAAACTGAAGGAATGGCTTCCAGTTGATATTTACATCGGTGGGGCAGAGCATGCCGTTCTTCACCTTCTATATGCTCGTTTCTGGCATAAAGTTCTGTATGATATCGGTGTTGTTCATACGAAGGAACCGTTCCAAAAGCTATTTAATCAGGGAATGATTCTTGGAGAAGGCAATGAAAAAATGAGTAAATCAAAAGGTAATGTTGTCAATCCTGATGACATTATTGAAAGTCACGGGGCAGATACGCTTCGATTATATGAAATGTTTATGGGACCGCTTGATGCATCCATTGCTTGGTCTACAAATGGTCTTGACGGATCCAGAAGATTCCTTGACCGTATATGGCGCTTGTTCATTGAAGAAAACGGAAGTCTAAATCCGAAAATTCAAGAGAGTGATGAAGCAAGCAAACTTGAAAAGGTATATCACCAAACAGTGAAAAAGGTAACAGAGGACTATGAAGGTTTACGCTTCAATACTGCTATTTCTCAAATGATGGTATTTATTAATGAAGCTTATAAAACAACAACAGTTCTTCCTAAACATTTCATGGAGGGCTTTGTGAAATTGCTTTCACCTATTACTCCTCATATTGCTGAAGAGCTATGGGGAAAGCTTGGCCATAGTGAAACAATCGCTTACGAAGCTTGGCCAGCATTCGATGAAGCAAAACTAGTCGATGATGAAGTAGAAATTGTTATCCAAATCAATGGAAAAGTAAAAGCGAAATTACTTGTCCCATCAGATGCCCAAAAGGATGCACTTGAAAAAATCGCTATGGATGACCAAACAGTAAAAGAGCAAATCGATGGAAAAACTATTCGTAAAGTCATCGCTGTTCCAGGAAAACTTGTCAACATAGTAGCCAATTAAAAAGGATTATTGTGCATGGCCTTCTCTAAGTTTCTAAATAATAATTTTACGTCCTCCGATTGCCTTTTCGGAGGATGTTTTTTAATATTAGCATAGGGGAAAACTTAAGGTTGTGGAAGAAAGGGAGTTTTTGATGAGTATCGAGATTATTACTACGGAAGAATTGGATATGAAGCTGCAAGCCGGTGAGAAGCTTGAGCTAGTTGATGTTAGAGAAGATGAAGAAGTGGCTCAAGGGATGATTCCGGGAGCCAAACATATTCGAATGATGACAATCCCTGAAAACTTGGACTATTTTGATAAAGAAAAGGAATATATTTTTATTTGCCGGTCAGGAAACCGCAGTCAAAATGTATGCCATTACATGCAGGACCAAGGCTACAAAGTCCGCAACATGGTTGGCGGCATGCTGGACTGGACAGGTGAGGTTGAATTTAAATAAAACGCAACTTACTGGACAGGTTTAGGTGATATTCAGAAAACCTATCCAACAAAAGTGATTTACTGGACAGGTTTCGAGGTATTTCTGGAAAGCTGTCCA
>NZ_JBALOW010000013.1:25507-53944 GCF_036965085.1 Bacillus sp. JJ1532 | reverse complement strand
AGTTACTGGACAAGTTTCGGAGTTTTTCCGTAAAGCTGTCCAAGAAACCCGAGTTACTGGACAGGTTTCGTAGTTTTTCCAAAAAGCTGTCCAAGAAACTTGGATTTCTAAACATTTCCTTGCATTGTCTAAAACCTGCGATAGAGCGAGTTCACTTCTGAATACGGGGAGTGAATTGTTTTTTTTGAAAAATAAATGTTGATTCCTTTTTTAAGAATAACTTATAGTTAAAGACGTACAGAAGCTTTAAGGAGGACTAACAGTGAAACCTATTTATAAAGGCAAAACAAAAGATGTATATGCACTAGAGGACGGAAATTATTTATTAAAGTTTAAAGATGATGTAACAGGAGAAAATGGAGTATTTGATCCAGGTGCCAATACGGTAGGTTTAACACTGGAGGGTGCAGGTCGTGCGGGATTAAGCCTGACTAAATTCTTTTTTGAAATTTTAAAAGAAAAGGGAATTCCCACTCATTATATTGATGCAAACATTGAAGAGGCTACGATGACAGTGAAGCCTGCTACCGTTTTTGGAAACGGCCTTGAAGTCATTTGCCGCTATAAGGCAGTCGGAAGCTTTCTTCGTCGCTACGGGATGTACGCTGAGGAGGGACAAGCCCTTGATGCGTTTGTAGAAGTAACGATTAAAGACGATGACCGACAGGACCCGCCAATCAGCGAGGATGCACTTGATATGCTGGGAGTCCTTTCGAAAGCTGAATATTCCGTACTAAAGGACTTAACAAAGCAAATCGGACAAGTGGTAAAAGATGAGCTGGCGAAAAAAGACATTGAATTATATGATATTAAATTTGAATTTGGCAGAGTCGGCGAAGACAAACAAATCGTTTTAATCGATGAAATTTCAGGTGGAAATATGAGGGCTTATAAAAATGGCAACTATATTGAACCGCTAAATTTAGAAAAATTAATGTTAGAAAAATAATAGATTTTATTTAGTAAAAGTGGCTGGCATAAAGTTAGCCGCTTTTTCTTATGCCCATTATTCAGTTTTAAAAACAGATTATTCTGTCAATAATGATAAAAAAGCAGAAAGGATGGGCCCCTTATGATTAAAGTGAAATTATTTGACCACGAGCATGAGAAGGATTTGGAGCTTGAAATGAACCGTTTTTTAGAAAAAATAGAAGAAAAAAAGCTAATGGATATAAAATACAATGTAGCCGCCGTACATGAGGACGAAGATGAGCAGATTTATTGTTTTTCAGCGATGATTATTTATAGAGCCTGATAGAATCTCAGGCTCTAATTTCATTAGAGGGAATTTGCAGTAAGAGCCGCATTCACACCTGCTAGCCTTCCTGTCACAAGTGCAGAAGTAATATTATATCCACCTGTATATCCGTGGATGTCAAGAATTTCCCCACAAAAGAATAATCCGCCCATTAATTTAGAAGCCATTGTCTTCGGATCAACCTCTTTTACTGAAACTCCACCTCCGGTCACAAAAGCTTTTTCAAGCGGAAGGGTTCCATTGACGGTAAACTGAAACATTTTACAGTTCTTCACAAAGGTTCTTACTTTTTCATTGGAAATATTAGCTCCCTGTGCTGAAGGGTCAATCCCGCTTTTCTCAAGTAAGAAAAGCAGATACCTTTCCGGCAGCAGCCCTTTTAATAAATTTTTGATGCTTTTTTTCGGTTCAGACTTAATTCCTAACAAGATTTCCTGATATAAAGGTTCTTCCTTTTTATCAGAAAGGGCATCAATACTCATGGTGACTTCTTTCAAATTCCATTTCTTCATTGCTTTTACAACGAATTGACTGCATCTAAGAACCGCAGGCCCGCTAACGCCAAAGTGAGTGAAAATCATATCCATTTTATGAGTAATTAATGCTTTTCCTTTAGGATTTAACACACTTAATGCAACGCTGCGAAGAGAAAGTCCTTGCAGAGATTTGTCCTTAATAAATGCCTCTGCCGAAGTAACAGGGACCTCTGTCGGAAATAACTCAGTAATCGTATGCCCCGCCTTTTCAGCCCACGCATATCCGTCTCCAGTTGAACCTGTATGGGGCACAGATTTTCCTCCGACTGCCATCACAACTGCTTCCGCCTCGAAGATTTCTCCGCTTCTTAGCTCAACCGCCTTTACGGAACCATCTGAATAATGGACATTTTTAACAGGACTGTTTGTTTTAATATCTACTTTTAGTTCGCTAAGTTTTGAAAGTAAAGCATCCACAACCGATTGTGCCTTGTCTGTCACAGGAAACATCCGACCGTGATCCTCTTCCTTTAGCTTAATGCCCAGATTCTCGAAAAACTTAATAATATCCTCGTTGCTAAAAAGAGAAAAGGCACTGTATAAAAATCGTCCATTCCCCGGAATATGTTTAATAATTTCATCAATCGGCAGCCTGTTCGTCACATTGCATCTACCGCCGCCTGAAATGGCAAGCTTTCTGCCAAGCTTGTCCCCTTTATCGATAAGCAGCACTCTAGCTTTCTGCTCAGCAGCCCCAATCGCAGCCATTAAACCGGATGGCCCGCCGCCAATCACAATTACATTATATTTCATTTATTCACCAACTTAGCCTTCAGTCTTAAAATCCTATTCATTATATACGAAATGTGGGTAGTTTCATAACCCTACAACAATAGGGACTTATTTGCGAAAAAATTATTGCCATAAACTATCTCTAGGTAGCAATCCTTCTTAAAGAAGAGTAAACTACAAATAGTGTGCAAATTTCGTTTTGCGCTTTTTCTTTTAAAGGAAGGGATAATAATTTATGTCATCTAAGCTTTTAAGGGGGACCTTTATCTTAACCCTTGGCACGATTATTTCAAAGGTACTGGGGTTATTTTACGTCATACCGTTTTATCATATAGTTGGGGATGAAGGGAATGCCCTTTATACCTTTGCATACATTCCTTATACGATATTTATTAGTATTGCTACTGCCGGGGTACCGTTAGCAGTTTCAAAATTTATTTCAAAATATAATGCTTTAGAAGAATATGCTGTTGGCAGAAAGCTTTTTAAATCCGGTTTGCTTGTCATGATGGGAACGGGGCTTATCGCCTTTATAGCATTGTATCTATTAGCTCCATTGATAGCAGAAATTAGCCCCCATAATGAGTCTGTCACTGCTGAGAACGGGGCAACTGTCATTCGAGCAGTGAGCTTCGCACTTATTCTTGTTCCTATTATGAGTCTCATCCGAGGCTTCTTTCAGGGGCATCAGTCAATGGGACCTTCTGCTTTATCACAAGTCATTGAACAGATTGTTCGAATTACTTTCGTACTTGTAGGTGCGTATATCGTTTTACATATCATGAAGGGAAGTCTTGTTACCGCGGTTAGTGTAGCAACCTTTGCGGCCTTTATTGGCGCTATTGGAGGATTAGCCAGTTTATTATGGTACTGGTATAAACGGAGACCTTATTTAGATGAGCTGCTCTTGAATGATAAAGGTACAATGGAAATTTCTCTAAAGGAAATGTATAAGGAAATCATCGTTTATGCAGCACCTTTCGTTTTTGTCGGAATTGCAAATCCGCTTTTTCAGTTTATTGATCAGCTGACCTTTGATAGAGCGATGGCCTCGATTGGATTAAAGGATGAAGCAGTTACAGCTTTTGCCGTATTAACATTCCAAACGCATAAGCTTGTCATTATTCCGGTATCTTTAGCTACAGCCTTTTCGTTAACATTGGTGCCTAGCATTACAAAAGCATTTGTGGAAGAGGATCGATCCAGTTTAAATCATCAATTAAATCAGGCTTTTCAGGTTTTATTATTTTTAACACTTCCGGCGGTTGTTGGTCTCTCTTTACTTGCAGAGCCGATTTTTACACTATTTTATGATCATAAGGAATTAGGTACAGAAGTGTTAAGGGCTTACGCACCTGTAGCGATATTATTTGCTTATTACCTAGTAACAGCGGCGATTTTACAAGGAATAAATGAGCAGCGCTATACTGTATTAAGTTTGCTCGTCGGTTTACTGATAAAATTGAGCTTAAATATTCCGCTTATTAAGGTATTAGAAACAAATGGAGCTGTTCTCGCAACAGCTATTGGCTATGCAGCAGCTATATTAATTAATTTATTTGTTATTAAAACATATGCGAAGTACCCATTTAAACTTGTGTTAAGAAGAGGGCTTTTAATAGTCCTATTTACGTTATTCATGTTCTTAGGCACAGGAATTGCGTATAAGATTCTTACACTCTTCTTATCTCCTGCATCCAGTTTTCAGGCTTTAATCATCGTCCTTATTTGTGCAGCAATTGGTGCTGGTATTTACTTCTATTTAAGCTTTAAAACAAGATTAGTGTATTTCTTATTTGGCCAAAAGGTCGATCGTGTCATGAAAAAATTAAGACTGCGTTCATAATAGGGGGCTACTTAAATGCGCATAGATAAAATGCTAGCCAATTTAGGCTACGGAAGCAGAAAGGATGTTAAGAAGCTGCTTAAAGATGGGGTTGTTGAGGTAAATGATCAAAAAGTGAAGGACCCTAAACAACATGTTGATCCAGATAAAGATACAGTAACGATAAACGGAGAAGTTGTAGAATACAAGGAATTCATTTATTTAATGCTGAATAAGCCTCAAGGCGTCATCTCGGCAACCGAAGATTCTGAGCATGAAACGGTTTTAGATTTGTTAGAAATGGAGGATCTCGTATTCTCGCCTTTTCCGGTCGGGCGTCTCGATAAAGATACAGAGGGACTTCTGCTGTTAACAAATGATGGCCAGTTGGCCCATCGCCTTCTTTCGCCTAAAAAGCATGTCCCGAAAACTTATTTTGCTGTTATTAATAGTGAAGTAACGGAAGAGGACGTTGCTGCTTTTAAAAGGGGTGTCATCCTTGATGACGGATACCAAACGAAACCTGGGGACCTAAAAATACTTAAATCTGGAATCACTTCCGATATTGAGCTTACGATTACTGAAGGGAAATTTCATCAAGTAAAAAGGATGTTTGAAGCTGTGGGGAAGCGGGTTATGTATTTACAAAGGCTCTCCATGGGGCCGCTTAAGCTAGATGTAACATTGGAGCTTGGAGAATACCGGGAATTAACGGATGAGGAAATTACGCAGTTAATGGAATATGAAGCCAAATAAAAATCGCCACGACAGGCGATTTTTTTTATGTGCATTATATTAGGATGATATTTTTACTTTTCGTTTGGTCGTTGTCCATTTTCCTCGAGTTGGACTTTTGACAAGGTCGTTATAAACAAGAACATTTAGATCTCTTTGAATGGTGCGAGGAGTAATACCAAATTCCTCTACAAGCTCTTGAGTTGTTACAGTTCCGCGCTTATTAATAAACATGTAGACGGATTTGATACGGTTTAACATCCGGTTAGTTGAAGGTTTCAAAGAACCACTCCCTATCCTTTTTTCAAACCAATGGCAATTACCTGCAACCGACAGCTTCGTTTGAAGAAACATGTCCTTCAAGCAAATGTAGTTTTCTTTTCCGCAGCCATCTCCTTTTCTAATTTCAGTTTTTTTCCAAAATATCATCCTTTACAATCATTGTACCCCTATTTTTTGATAATTTCTACTTTATTGCAGAATTTACGAAAGATTAATAAAACCGCCCCTCTCTGAATTTCTTAATTAAACATATGGATCTTTGAGTTGTCCTATGTTTGGAAAATTCGAAATGGGATAAACTTCCCGTATCCTGTTTGAATGAATTTTTATATAATCAAACTTTGTTAGGGTTACGTATTTGAGCTGGTGGGACAAGGAACCTCTGTCCTAAATAAAATTGAAAGGATGGAAGGCATTTGCAAGAACAATCTTTGCGGGATCAATTGGTGTTTCCTAAAGAAAATGTATATTTTGCCTTTGTTGCTTTATTTAGTATTCTCGCGTATATCTTTTTAGCGTTTTCGGTTGTTGGAATTATTTTTATTATCGTTATTATTTTCCTATCGGTTGTACTCCATGGAATTATGATGGGCGGCATTAGACGGAACGGTGTGAAAATCAGCAGGAATCAGTTTCCTGATCTTTATGAAAAGGCTGAAATGACTGCAAAGGATATGGGGCTTACAGTGATGCCTGATATTTATGTCATAGAATCAGAAGGAGTCTTAAATGCCTTCGCAACCCGTTTCTTTAGAAAAAATATGGTCGTTCTTTACTCCGGAATATTCGAATTAATAGAAAGAAATGCTGAAAAGGAAGTATTATTTGTCCTTGCACATGAATTTGCCCATTTAAAAAGGAAGCATGTATTCATAAGCTTTCTACTTTTGCCAGCGATGTGGGTTCCGTTTCTCGGCAATGCCTATTTAAGGGCATGTGAATATACGTGTGATCGTTATGCAGCATTTTACATTGAGTCGTTCGAAGCGGCAAAGGATGCCTTAACGATGCTTGCGATCGGCAAGGAATTATATCCAAAGGTCAATAAGCAAGCCTATATGGAACAGCTTCAAACCGAACATGGATTTTTTGTCTGGCTGAATGAGAAATTATCCACACACCCTCATTTGCCGAAGAGAATCTATGCTTTATCCCGATTTTTTTCCGAGGATTCAACATTTGAATTGAAGGAGCCTAAGGGGAAGGTTTGGCTTGGTATTATTGGTGCAGGAGTAGCTGTTGTCATTTTGTCAGCAGGCATTTTTGTCGGAATGAAAGCAATAGAGAAAATGGATTTTTGGTCTGAAATGTCATCGGGAATTGAAGGGGCTACCCCTCTCATGAATGCAGCCAGTGAAAATGATACAGAAACCATTCAGTCTTTATTATCAGATGGCGTAGAAATTGACGCACAAGATTCAGAAGGTTCAACGGCACTACATTGGGCTGTTTACAATGGGAGCCTGGAAGCGGCTGAATTGCTCCTAGAACATGGGGCAGACCCTAATTCCATTGATACTTATGAATCTAGCCCGCTTATTAATGCAGTATACAATGATGATGTTGCAATGGCAGAGCTGCTTTTACAAAATGGAGCAGATCCTAGTTATCAGGATTCAGAGGGCTATACAGCCTATGATTATGCAGTTGATTTTGGCAATGAAGACTTGATCAAATTATTAAAACAATAAAGTGGAAACTGCTCTTCAGTTGGAGAGCAGTTTTTATTTTGTTCATAAGAAACTTTTTCCATTATTTATTCGTACTAAATAAATGGGAGGAGAAGGAATGAACCTATTAAATGTAGATATTAAACAGGCAGGCTATGAAAAGGATTTAGCAATTATACATAATATACAATTTGAAGTTGGAGCAGGAGAACTTATTGGGATGATTGGTCCAAATGGGGCAGGGAAGAGTACAACTATTAAGACCATTCTTGGCTTACTAGAAAATATAAAGGGTGAGGTAACCTTCCAGCCCGAAGCTAAATATTCTTATATTCCGGAAAGGCCTATCTTTTATGATGAGCTCACTTTATGGGAGCATTTAGACTTTATTTCATCAGTGGAAGGATTAAGTGATAAAAACTATAAAGACCAGGCAAAGGAATTGCTAGTGCAATATAAACTGGCTGAGCATGCACATGAGTTTCCAGGTAAATACTCCAAAGGAATGCAACAGAAGGCGATGCTGATATTATCCATGATTACTAATCCAGATATATATATCATTGATGAGCCTTTTATTGGATTGGATCCAAATGCAATGAAGCTTTTTCTTGAATCGATTCAGCGTGAACGTGAAAGAGGAGCAGGTATTCTTATGTCTACTCATGTTTTGGATACAGCAGAAAAGGTATGTGACCGTTTTTTAATTGTCCATAAGGGAGAGCTTAAAGCAGCCGGGACTTTAGATGAAATTAGAACTCAATGTCATCTACCTAATGGTTCACTCTATGATTGCTTTCATTTAATTGCGGAAGGCCATGAAGATGAATAGCTGGAACATATTTGCAGATCGGTTAGTTAGAGGGTGGAAATATCAATATGGTGTGATCCGTTCGATTGCCGATTGGACAATCATCCTTTACTTAATTATCCCGGCTAGTGCCATCTTTTTGATGATGTACCGTACATGGTGGCTGGAACCGCCTGCGTGGATTGCAAACATTCCATTATTCTTGCTGTTCTTTGTCCTTTATTTATTTTCATGGAGCGGAAACATTCGTACGTTCGTACAGGAAGCAGACAAAGTATTTTTAATAAAAAATCAGCCAATCTTTCTTGGAATGAAAAAATGGGGGTATGCCTACTCAATCCTTTCACAAGTTATACAAATAGCTGTTTCCATCTTTGTTTTTCTTCCATTCTTAAGAAAACATTATTTTCTCGATTGGCAGCAGATCATTTCGCTATTCATTTTCTTTATTGTACTGAATACCATGATTTTATTTTTAAAATTCTTAATGAGAAAAATAGAGACAAGGCTAAAAAGGATTGCAGCTGGAATTCTATTATTCATTCTTTTAAGTTGGTCTAGTCAACTTATATTTTTACTTTGGGAAAAAGGTTTGCTTTTTCCAATCTATTTATGCAGTGCCTTATTAATGATTATTTCCATTTTTCAAAGCTTGCGATCGATCCAAAAAGTCTCATCCATCGATCAAGATATTTCCCAGGGCAATGAAGCCAAAATGAAGAATATAGACTTAATCTTTAAGCTTTCACATGATATAGAAAAGCCGGTTATCGTTTCTATAAGAACAAAGCCCCTTTTATTCCGCCGTTCAAAACGAATTTTTAAAAATCGTAAAGAGATTAACGGGTATATAGAGCTATTTATAAAAATCTTTATTAGAAACTATTCATATATAGGGGGATATTTACAGATCATATCCGTGACAACAGCAGCAATTGTCATTATCCCGCCACTTTGGATAAAAGCTCTTATTTTCATAGGCTTTCTTATTATGATGTATTCATGGCTTTCATTAGTTTGGGATAGGGTGACAACATCCAATCCGATCAGCAAGAAATACAGTGAAAGTACCTATTATTTTGCTGCTAGAAAAAGGACAGTTACAGCCTTTTTCGTTTTAGCCATTCTTCTAATTGGGATATTCATTACTTGTTGGCTTTTCGTTTTCATGCAATTCGGATTTAGACCAGGGATGTTTGGTCGTTAATTCACCAAGTGTGTTCCATTTGAAAGAGAGATATAATAAATCAGAGGTCGCACAACGATACATTTCTTAGCAAAGAACAAAGGAGGAAGAGCTATGAGTGCTATTAATTGGCAGCAAGAAGTCGAAAACAGAAAAGAAGCTCTGCTTGAGGACACAAAAAAACTTTTACAAATAAAAAGTGTGTTAGATGAAGAAAACTCAACAGAGGCGGCTCCTTTAGGTGAAGGGGTAAAGGAAGCACTTGATTTTATGCTGAAGCTTGGAGAAAAAGATGGGTTTACTCCTAAGAATGTGGGTAACCTTGCTGGTCACTTGGAGTTTGGACAGGGGGATGAGATTGTCGGGATTCTCTGCCATGTCGATGTTGTACCTGAAGGAGACGGATGGTCGAGCGATCCATACGGCGCCGAAATTCGTGACGGAAAACTGTATGCGAGAGGAGCAATTGATGATAAAGGGCCAACAATGGCAGCTTATTATGCGATGAAAATTGTGAAGGAGCTCGGGCTTCCGTTGAATAAGCGAGTACGTATGATTATAGGTACAGATGAAGAAAGTGATTGGCGCTGTGTAGAGCATTATTTTAAACATGAAGAAATGCCAGTAATGGGATTTGCGCCGGATGCTGATTTTCCGATTATTTATGCAGAGAAGGGAATTTCTGACTTTGACCTAGTTCAAGGAACTGTAGAGATTCAAGAAAAAGATTTTCAAGTAGAGGTACTAAGCTTCCAATCAGGCAGAAGATATAATATGGTCCCTGATTTTGCTCGGGCAGCTCTTGGCGTACAATATGAGTCTATAGAAATTATTCAAAAATATACCGGCTTTCTAAGTCAGTATGAGCTTAAAGGGAAGTATTACATAGATAACGGTGAATTAATATTGGAAACTGAAGGAGTTTCCGCTCATGGAATGGAGCCTGACCACGGGAAAAATGCCGGTCTATATTTGGCTGAGTTTCTTACACAATTGAAATTGGATTCCAGGGCAGACCAATTTTTAAAATTTGTATCTACCTATTTTTGGGAGGATTCCCGTGGGAAAAAGCTTGGGATCGATTATAAGGATGATATTACAGGAGATTTAACAATTAACGTAGGAAAGCTTGTTTATACGCAAGCCGAGGGCGGAAGGCTAGGTCTAAATCTGCGCTATCCAGTAACAAACAAAATGGAAGAAACAAAACATAGGCTTGAAAGCATTCTAAAGGAAGAAAATGTTTCAATAGAGAATTTTACAGATTCGAAGCCACACCATGTGGAAGAGGATGACTTCTTAATCCAGACATTAAAAAAAGTGTACGAAGAGCAAACAGGCAAGGGAGCTGAGTTGCTTTCCATCGGGGGCGGAACATATGCCCGTTCCTTGAAATCAGGTGTTGCATTTGGACCGTTATTCCCTGGGAGAGAAGATGTAGCTCATCAAAAGGATGAACATATCTATATTGAAGATATGTTAAAAGCTGCTGCTATATATGCTCAGGCCATCTATGAGCTTGCCAAGTAAGAAAAATATTTGTTAAAATTGCTCCGAAGTTACGAAATACTAGGATGAGGAAGAGGCGACAAGCATGGAGTATGTCATCATTAATGGGGAGTTTATTAACCGTACTGAGGCCAAGATTGATATCGAGGATCGCGGGTATCAATTTGGCGATGGAGTTTACGAAGTCATTCGGGTCTACAACGGGAAGATGTTTACAGCCAAAGAGCATCTAGAGCGTCTGATTGAAAGTGGAAAAAAGATTAACATGAAGATAGCCGATTCCGTAGAGGAATTAAGGAATATGCTCTCTGAATTGATTGAAAAGAATCAACTTACAATGGGTACGATCTATATGCAGGTTACTAGAGGAATCTCTCCAAGAAGTCATGCTTTTCCAAGTTCTGATATTCACCAAACATTTGTAGCAAATACGAAAGCAGTCGATAGACCGGTTGAAAACATGAAAACAGGTGTGAAAACGATTTTGGTAGAGGACATTCGCTGGCTACTCTGTGACATTAAAAGTCTTAATCTTCTAGGTAATATAATGGCAAAGCAAAAGGCTGTAGAAGCAGGCTGTTTTGAGGCTATCCAGCACCGCGGGGACACCGTAACAGAAGGAAGCTCATCGAATGTTTCCATCATTAAGGATGGAAAGGTGATTACCCATCCAGCCAATAACCTTATTCTAAATGGGATCACGAGACAAAAGGTTATAGAAGTTTGCCGGAGCAACGATATTCCTGTTGAGGTAAGAGCTTTCACATTGGAAGAACTGAAACAGGCTGATGAAGCATTTATCTCAGGAACAACGGTTGAGGTCACCCCAATTATTGAAATTGATGGAGAGAAAGTAGGTAATGGTGCACCGGGTGCATTAACTAAACATATTCAAGAGCTATTTAATCAAGCCATTGAAAAGGAATGTGGCAGTCTTTAAAATAGGAAAGAACCAGTATATGAGATGCTGGTTCTTTTTTAACTTCATTCGGCAGAAGTTTTCCTCTTCTATAAGTGGGAGTTCAAACTCCGGCGGATGCCTCAGATTTTTTAAAAGGAAATTATCGAGCAAGCTCGACAAAATCTGGGCGCAATTTCGCCAAGGTGAAATTGATTAATGGAGGGATAAGAATGGGAAGTCAGGCACATTTTTTCTATGCTGTCAGTTTGCCAAGTACAACAAAGCTAAAGATAAAGGAAGAATGTTCGATATTAAAGAGGAATCTTCCATTTCAACGGTGGGTACACCATGAGGATCTTCATATCACTTTGGCGTTTCTCGGGTCGGCTGAAAAAGAAATGCTTCAAGCCTCACAAGTTCTAATTGAAAAGGGATTAGAAGACCAAAAGGCTCTTACTCTTCAAATAAATAAACTAGGTGTATTTGGCAGAGAGGATTCACCAAGAATTTTTTGGGCAGATACATATAAGGAAGAGAGGCTGAATACCATTCGGGATATCGTTTTTTCAGCATGTGCTGGAGCCGGCTTTGAATTGGAGACAAGACCATTTAAGCCGCATATTACACTGGCTAGAAAATGGACAGGGGATTCCCCTTTTCATACAAGCCTGTTGAATGAACACAATCCATATAATGATTCACCTCTATCCTTTACAGCTAATGAAGTTGTTTTATACCAAACACATTTAGACAAATCACCAAAATATGAAAGAATCGCCAGCTTTCCATTGGCGGATGAATAAAATAGGCATACAATAAGAAAAGCGGAAGCTCCTTCGGAACAATTAAAGGACAATTGTTCCTGCGATGAATATTCGCAGTAGCTTTCCTTTGTGGTCACCCCCGACAAGCACAAGACGAGCCTCCCGGAAAGGTGAGCTCTACCTTTCAGGATTGGCTTGTGACCTCAAGGTCGACAAAAACGCGACGTCCTCCCAAAAGCTCAGCTTTTGGTCGTGCGATGATTACGCTTCCGAAGCGTTCCTTGTCCTGTCGCATTGTCGACACTAGTACGTCCTGTACGTCGGGGGTAGGCGCTCCTCCTAAAAGCTAACGCTTTTACTCGTGCGATGATTATGCTGCCGAAGCGTTCCTTGTGGAGCTAGACAGTTCTCAAACTCGAGAAAAGTTATTCTTTATTTATTAGATAAATAGCTATTTTTTTAAGCTTAATTAATTGAAAATGGGGAAATAAAGTACTAACAAGGCAGGCAGGTAAAATGGGACAATTAATAAAATTGCAGGATTACGTTTCACGTTATGAACAAAATATTTATTTATATCCTTCACGTTTTGTTAGACTTAAAAAACAGCAATGGGATAAGTTGAAAATTGGCTGGGAGAATGAGGATTCATCCATTTTTCAAGAAGGGCTTCAGACCCAGCAAGGAAGTACCGATTGGCTAGAGGACGAAAAGCAGCCTTTACTGGATAAGTTAAAGGGTCTGTTGAAGTTTGGAAAAGGTGAATCAATTGATGAAACGATATTCGATTCAGAACTAGAGGAAAAAGAGGAGGAACCCGAGGAGGAGTCTCTCGACTTCCATACAAGTTTTACTTATAGACCCGATACAATAGAGGATTTGAAATATCAATTCCTTGATCAAATCTTTCGTTTTCAGATGAAGTGGGCAAGTTCAACTTTAACGGAAAAATCCTTTATCGATAAAAGGTATTATTACGATGAAAGACTTAAATATTTCCTTCAGCGATTTCCCGATACGTTTCTAGTGCTCTATCACCCGCTTTTTTTATTAAAAAAGGCTCCAGTTGAATTAGAAACCATTATCATCAGCCCTACTGGTGTATGGTGTATAAGCTTTGTAGAGGAAGAGGATCTGTCTGTTTTCATAGGATCAAAAGAAAGATTCTGGCTTAAGCGTGTGAAAGGCAAGGAAAAAAAGGTATTAAATCCGGTTTTAGCATTAAATCGGACAGGAAAAATTGTACAGCAAATTTTTCAGATGAATGAAATTGATTTTCCTATTTACAAAGCAGTTATTTGCCGGAACGGCTATATCGATTATCCTGCATCACCATTTGACGTGCAATTGATTGAAAAAAGAAATTATGATGAATGGTTTAATAGCATGAGAAACCTCCGCTCTCCGTTAAAGCATAACCAGCTTAAAGGAGCGCAGGCTTTGCTTCAGTATTGCCAAACGTCATCCATAAGAAGGTTAGAATGGGAGTTAGCAGACGAAAGTTAAAATGTCGATTAAAAGGCTGATGTTATGAAAAATATTTATTTTATTATTAATCCACAAGCGAAAAATGGATATTGTCAAAAAGTTTGGAGAAAGCTGGAACGGACTCTCCTTGAACAAAAGATTCCTTACATGGCCTTTTTTACAGAATATCGTGGTCATGCGAAAGATATTGTCCGATCCATTGCCGTTAAATCAGAAGGAAGTCAAGTTACGATTATAGCTGTCGGCGGCGATGGCACGATGCATGAGGTTATTAATGGTGCAGCAAACTTCCACCATGTCCATGTGTCTTTTATTCCTGGCGGGTCAGGCAACGACTTCTCAAGAGGATTTAATATTTCCAAAAACCCAGCCAAGGCACTTAATACCTTATTACAGCAATTAGATCAAGAGAATACCGTATGCGTTGATATTGGAAAAATGACAATCGAAAACAATAGAGAACTCTATTTTATTAATAATATGGGAGCCGGCTTTGATGCTCTTATTTCAAAAGAGGTTAACCAATCCAAGATAAAGGGAGTATTTAACCGCCTCTCTCTCGGAAAATTTGTCTATGTTTATTTTTTATTAAAAAATTTGTTTACCTATAAAAAAACACAAATTGATCTCAAAATTGATGGCAGTGAATATTCGTTTCCTTCCGCATGGTTTGTGACGGTATCCAACCAGCCTTATTATGGAGGCGGAATGAAAATTTCCCCCGATGCTTCACCGTTTGATGGGAAGTTAAATATAACAGTTGTTCATAACCTATCAAGAATAAAACTATTACTCATTTTCATTACAGTGTTTTGGGGAGGACATACAGGATTTAAAGAGGTTTCTTTTTTGACCGGCAGAAGTATTCAAATTAAGTCAGACAGTCATCTACATGTCCATGCGGACGGAGAGGAAATCGGTTTAACTCCTGCCATAGTCACAGCTTGTCAAAAGAAACTGCCAGTCGTCTCGAACAGCAGCTTAAACGAAAAGGAGGTAAGCATAAATGACTTCTATTAAGCGTGAATTTTCCGCCTTTTTAGATGAAATGCAAACAATAACAGTCTTACTTCCTTTTCATTATCATGGAGGGGTTTCCACTTCTTTTTCGATAATGGATGACAATAACGAGCCTTTTTCCAAGATGGTCATTCTCAGCCGCATAGCTTTAGTAAATAAAATGAAATATATTTGTAAATTAGAAGCGGAGCCTATTATTGGCAAGCAATATTGGATCATGGATGAATTCGGAGGGAAAACAGATTTACAGATTGGGGCAGTAATTCGAACGAACGCCTTTGATGAAGCTTTTTTCTATAATGGCTCTCTAGGCTTTTCCTATTTGAAAGAAAAAACAAGCTTTAAAGTTTGGGCACCCACTGCGACCCTTGTTAAGGTTAAACTAGTCCCTTTGGGAAGCAAAGAGCCAGAAATACTAGAAATGAATAGAGGCGATAAAGGGGTCTGGCAGCTGACAGTCTGCCGTGATCTAGAATATTATCAATACTCCTATCTTCTTTGCGTTAATTTAGAATGGAGAGAAGCCGCAGATCCTTATGCCACAGCTGTAAGCATGAATGGTGAATATGGCACCATCATTGATATGAACAAAACTAAAACCGCTAAACCCCCACTGCCGCCTCTTGAACAGCCTACAGATGCGATCATATATGAAACCCACATTAGAGATTTCTCCATTCATCCAAACAGCGGAGTAATGAATAAGGGAGCATACCTTGGAGCGGGAGAGCTTAATACAAGAGATAAAGACGGATTTCCTACTTGTTTATCGTATGTAAAAGAACTTGGGATCACTCATATTGAATTCCTTCCAGTACATGATTTTGAAGGTGTTAATGAACGTAGACCAAAAAAAGAATACAATTGGGGTTACAACCCGCTGCACTTTAATGCACCAGAAGGGAGTTATTCTACTGACCCTGGGGATCCTTATGCAAGAATTAAAGAATTGAAATGGATGATACACTCTATCCATTCTCAAGGTATTAGAGTCATCATAGATGTTGTGTATAATCACGTTTATATTCGAGAAACATCATCTTTTGAAAAAATAGTCCCAGGCTACTACTTTCGCCATGACCAATTTGGGATCCCATCAAATGGAACCGGAGTTGGAAATGACTTTGCTTCAGAGCGTTTGATGGCGCGAAAATATATTCTTGATTCAGTGATGTATTGGCTAAATGAGTATCAAATAGATGGCTTTCGTTTTGATTTAATGGGCATTTTAGATAATGAAACAATGAACAAGGTGAGAAAGGCAGTAAATTCAGTAGATCCTTCGGTGATTATCATAGGTGAAGGATGGGACTTGAATACCCCTTTGCTTTCCCGTATGAAAGCAAACATTGGTAATCAGGCACAACTTCCTGGAATCGGTCAATTTAATGATTGGTTCCGAGATACGATAAAGGGCAGTACCTTTAATTTATATGATAAGGGCTATGCTCTTGGTAATAATCAATACTATTTGACAGCTAAGAAGGTATTGGCAGGCAGTATTGGATTGGAGAAGAAGGAAAAGGGACTATTCTATTCACCTAGTCAATCTGTTAATTATGTGGAGTCTCATGATAACCATACATTGTGGGATAAGCTATTAGTATGTTCCTCAGAAAAAACAGATCCGATAATCCAGCGTCAGCATCGGCTGGCAACGGTAATGGTGCTGCTTGCTCAAGGCATCCCTTTTTTGCATAGCGGCCAGGAGTTTTTTAGGACGAAAAAAGGGATTGGAAATAGCTATCGATCTCCAGATGAGATTAATTATTTGGATTGGGATCGAAAATCCTTATATTCAGACAATGTAGATTATATTAGAGGTATGATTAACATTCGCAAATCACACAAAGCTTTTAGGTTTTCAAGTGCTGAATTAATTCGTAAGCATTTACGTTTTTTACCCTTTGACAATAAAATAATTGGAATTATTTTAGAGGATGTCGGTGAATTTGGACAGTGGGATCGTTTGATCATGATAATTAACCCTTCTGAGTGCCAGCAATCAGTTCAGATTCCAAAAGGTGTTTGGCACGTGCTGGCAGATGAAAACAAGGCTGGTTTGGATGCGATAAGGGTGATTAAACATCCTTTAATCACCCTTATGCCCATCAGTTCTTATGTTCTCGTTAGCCGTTTTTTGTCGACTTAAATAAATAGACTTGACGAAAAAAGGCAGTAAGAGATAAAATTTATTAAGATGGCTATTGGGGGAATTATAGAACAATAGCTTTTTTTCTTTTAATAATATAGTTGAATAACGAGTAGATTTATGATCATTTATATTTGTAATGGCGGGCTTGCTGTTTAGTCCGCCTTCTATTTCTTTTTACTAGTTATTACTTTTTAGAGTTAGATAACTGTCTAGCTCCAGTGCCTACCCCCGATGTACAGGACGTATTAGTGTCGACAATGCGACAGGACAAGGAAAACTTCGTCAGCGACACATCGCACGACCAAAAGTGAAGCTTTTGGGAGGACATCGCGTTTTTGACGACCTTGAGGTCATAAGCCAATCCTGAAAGGTAGAGCTCACCTTTCCGTGAGGCTCGTCTTATGCTTATCGGGGGTGACCACAAAGGAAGGCTTCTGCGAATATTCATCGCAGGAACAATTGTCCTTTAATTGTTCCGAAGGCGCTTCCGCTTTTCTAATAAGCAGTTGGTAGCCTATATGTATGTACATCATGATGAGGCTTGTACGCTTTTTTGTCTAGCTTCAGTGGTTTAAAAGCCGCTTACGCTTTTCTATAACAGCTATTTGCATAAATGGCTTACTAAATTGCAGGTGAACAATGTTGGAAGAATTATTTGGACAAGAATGGGAGATCGTCCCTGCTGGGGGTGCAACGGGGAAGGCTTTTTTTGCCAAGCATGAAGAGCAAAGATTGTTCCTGAAAAGGAATTCGTCTCCCTTTCTCGCAGTATTATCAGCCGAGGGAATTGTTCCTAAGCTTGTTTGGACGAAAAGGCTTGAAACCGGTGATGTTATTACGGCCCAGCAATGGTTAAATGGGAGAGAGCTCAAACAAGCAGAAATGAATAATGAACGAGTGGCAAAGCTGCTCAAAAAAATCCATAGTTCAAAACCTCTGCTTGGCATGTTAAAAAGATTAGGAAAATCCCCAATTTATCCAAATATGCTATTGCGCATGATTGAAGAGCAAATAGATGGGGAGCTTAGACAGAATCAAACAGTTATTGTTTCCCTTGAGTTTCTTAGGAAAGAATTACTGAATATACAATGTGATGAGAATACGGTATGTCATTGCGATGTCAATCACAACAACTGGCTGCTTACAGAAAACAACCAGCTGTATTTAATTGATTGGGACGGGGCTATGATTGCAGATCCAGCGATCGATCTAGGCATGCTGCTCTATTGGTACATCCCTAAGAGAGAATGGGCAGACTGGGTCAGCCGATATGGACTAACTCTAACGGATGATTTACTTTTAAGAATGAAATGGTATGTCATTGCGCAAACTCTCACATCCATCCAATGGCATAAAAATAAACTTCGGTTCCAAGAAATGGAGAAATGGCTCCAATTTCTAACAGGTATTATTGGTGGCTATGAGAATTGATTGATTTCGTCCACCCATTGTGAAAGTTCTGATTGATGGGCTTCAATATGATTGTCTAATTGAGCGGCTTGGCTTCCATGCTGACTGTAATAATAAATTTCTTCCAATACGGATTGTGAATATTGATCAAGACCTGGCTGCATCATAAGTGATTTTACGAGCCTTTTTAATTGTTCACATTCAGAAACGGATCCACAGCAGTCCATTTGATGATTGTTTAATATATCTTTCAATAAATTTAATTTATCTTGATGGCTGATCGGCATCATGATCACTCCCTGTAAAGATTAAGCAGTGGATAATAAACAAGAGGAATTCATTTTAGGTTGTGAATTCCCTTTTTTATTTATACATGGCCTAATATTCTAGTTTTCCAGCTTCAGCCCCCTGATCAATGCGCTTCCACATTTTAGTGTTGCAAAGGTTCATATGGGCATGTTATGGTTTGAACGATATTATTTAGCAGGAGGTCTGTATGAGACAAAGAAATAAACCGTGGGCAAAGGAAAGACTTGGGCAGTATCCCCAATATGTCATGTCTGCCCCTGAACAAAATAAAGGAAACTGGCAGGATGTATTCGAAAAGAAACAGCCTCTTCATATAGAAATCGGTACAGGAAAAGGTCGCTTTATTACAGGAATGGCTAAGGCTAACCCGAATATTAATTATATTGGGATTGAATTGCAGGATAGTATCATTGTGACGGCGCTTGATAAAATCATCGAAGATGAGTTGACCAATGTAAAGCTGATGAATGTTAATGCAGCCGACCTTCGGGAGTTTTTTGAGGCGGGAGAAGTGGATAGAGTGTATTTGAATTTCTCAGATCCTTGGCCAAAAACCCGCCATGCGAAAAGAAGATTGACCTATAAAACATTCTTAAAGAATTACGAGGAAATTCTTGTGAAAAATGGCGAAATTCATTTCAAAACTGATAATCAAGGTTTGTTCGAGTTCTCATTAATGAGTTTTTCTGAATATGGCCTGCTTCTTAAGGACGTAAGCTTAGATCTTCATAATAGTGGGTTTGAAGGCAATATTATGACAGAATATGAAGAGAAATTTTCAAAAAAAGGAAATCGCATCTATCGATGTGAAGTCCAATATTGATAAAAAAGCTTATCACTTGGTAAGCTTTTTTCTTTGAGATCAAGATTCGAAATATTTCTACTAGTAAAACACAAATGATAAGATATATGCAATACAGGAGGGGAATACATGGAGACAATGCAATTGCAAAATACAAAGCTGACATGGCTGCATGGCGGAGTAAATTTCCTAGATGGAGGAGCGATGTTTGGAGTCGTTCCGAAGCCGCTGTGGTCTAAGAAATATCCTTGTAATAAAAAAAATCAAATTGAACTCCGCACAGATCCTATTTTGATCCAGGCAGAAGGAAAAAATATTTTAGTGGATTCTGGATTAGGAAATGGGAAATTAACTGAAAAACAAAGACGTAATTTTGGTGTAATTGAGGAATCACAAGTAGTAAAGGATTTAGCAGAACTAAATATTAAACCTTCAGAAATAGATTATATCCTAATGACCCATCTGCATTTTGATCATGCATGTGGTTTAACTAATCCGATCGGCGATACGTACAGTTCGGTTTTTCCAAATGCCAAAATCATTGTTTCGCAAACAGAATGGGATGAAATGAGAGACCCAAATATTCGCTCTCGTAATACATATTGGAAGGAGAATTGGGAGACTCTTAAAGATCAGGTCACTACTTTTGATCATGAATGGTCATTAGGCTCTATAAAAATGGTGCATACAGGCGGACATAGCGATGGGCACTCCATTATTATCATTGATGATGGAGATGATATACTCATTCATATGGGCGATATTATGCCAACCCATGCTCACCAAAATGTCTTATGGGTGCTTGCCTATGATGACTATCCAATGGACTCGATTTGGGCAAAGGAAAAATGGATCCAATATGGTTTGGAAAACAACGCCTGGTTTACTTTCTACCATGATGCTTTTTATCGAGCGGTCAAATGGGACAAAGACGGCCATTTAGTAAAGAAACTAGATAGAATTCGTGAAAAATAAGAAAACTGCACCTCTACTTATTTACAATGGGAGGTGCAGCTTTTTTGAATACCGTTCCAGATTTAAGCGAGCCTATAGGCGTCCAGAATCGTTCCTGTTTTGGCATCAGCAATAAACTCATATTGTTCTGTCTCTTCACCTGTATATCTGGATATCCCACCTCGATATACATCATACTTAAGCTGATCCTTTTGATACGGCTCCGTTTGCATATGAATCCAAGATCCGCTAATAGGCCCCTCATTCTTAAATGCATTCTTTGCATTTGACAGTGCTCTTTCAGGTGAAACGGCTGTCTTTTGTACAAGCAGCTCCCTTGCGGCATACCCGCCTGCTAAGCCAACCCCAACACCTAATAAAAATGATTTCCAGTTCATAAGCATCCCCCATTATAAAATAACGTAACAAATTATATCTCTGTACTATCTTATCAAAGAAATAGCTTGGATAAAAACTGAATTAGTGGTAAGCAATCAAAAAGTTCTGTAAAATAATAGAAGCATACATAAAATATATGGAAGAAAAATAAAGGAGCAATCTCATGAACGAAAAAACACTACAACTTTTTAAAACATTAACTGAGCTTCCAGGAGCGCCTGGAAATGAACATTTAGTTCGTCAATTTATGAGGGAACAGCTTGGCCAATATGCAGATGAAATTGTCCAGGATAAGCTTGGAAGTATCTTTGGAGTGAAAAAAGGAGACGAAAATGGCCCAACTGTAATGGTTGCAGGCCATATGGACGAGGTAGGCTTTATGGTGACCTCCATTACGGATAACGGCATGCTGCGTTTTCAAACATTAGGTGGCTGGTGGAGTCAAGTTCTATTGGCTCAGAGAGTTCAGGTTATTACTGATAATGGCCCTGTGATTGGAGTCATTGGTTCCATTCCTCCACATCTTTTAGATGAAGCTAAGCGCAGTAAGCCGATGGAAATTACAAACATGTTAATTGATATTGGTGCGGATGACCGAGAAGATGCAGAGAAAATTGGAATTAAGCCTGGTCAGCAAATTGTTCCAATCTGTCCATTTACTCCAATGGCGAATGAAAAGAAAATCCTTGCAAAAGCATGGGATAATCGCTATGGCTGTGGCTTGGCAGTAGAACTTCTTGAAGCAGTTAAGGATGAAAAGTTGCCTAATATCTTATATTCAGGTGCAACAGTTCAAGAAGAAGTAGGCCTTCGTGGTGCGAGAACAGCAGCAAATATGATTAAACCAGATATTTTCTTCGCATTGGATGCAAGTCCGGCCAATGATATGTCTGGAAATAAAAATGAGTTCGGCCAGTTAGGAAAAGGAACTCTTCTGCGCATCTACGATCGTTCAATGGTGACTCATCGTGGAATGAGGGAGTTTATCCTAGATACAGCCGAGACAAATAATATTCCATACCAATACTTTATTTCCCAAGGCGGGACCGATGCTGGAAGTGTTCACCTTTCCAATGAAGGGGTTCCAAGTGCAGTAATTGGTATTTGCTCACGCTATATTCATACTCATGCTTCCATAGTTCATGTGGATGATTATGCTGCTGCTAAGGAATTACTCGTGAAGCTTGTTAAATCTTGCGACCGCACAACTTTAGAGTTTATCCGTCAAAATAGCTAAGTGTGAAAAGCAGTGATATAGCTGACGAAGCATTTCATGTGCAAAAAGATAAGCGAAAAGGGGCAACCTAGTTGTTGCCTTTTTTTCTATACCAATAGAGGAGCAGGCATTATGAAAATTATCATAGGTTCGAAAAATCCAGCAAAGGTATCAGCTGTCAAATCCGTTTTTCAAAACGACCAAACAGAATTTATTTCAGTTAATGTTCCGTCTGGTGTGAGTGACCAGCCTTTTTCAGATGAAGAGACGATTAAAGGGGCAATCAATAGAGCATACAGTGCATTAGAAGCAGGTGGCGGGAATATAGGCATTGGTCTTGAAGGTGGTGTACACGAGACGGAGTACGGGTTATTTCTATGTAATTGGGGAGCATTGGCAGAAGAAGGAAAACCGCCGATCATTGCAGGCGGGGCTAGAATATCTATTCCAAAAGAGGTTGCGGACAGATTGCTTGAGGGGGAAGAGTTAGGTCCAGTTATGGAGAGATTTACCGAAAAGGAAGATGTCCGCAAAAAAGAAGGAGCTGTGGGAATATTTACAAATGGACAAATCAGCCGTTCAGAAATGTTCACACATGTTGTTAAGCTTCTTGCTGGCCAGTATGAATATAGGAAAAAATAAAGGAGATAGCAGCCTATCTCCCTCTCAAACACATCCTATTTTTCATCAAAAATATATACTAGAACTTTAAGCGCTTGATTGACTGTTTCAACGGTAACACTTGCTTTGTTAGAAAGCTCCTTTAATGGATGATGGAGCTCTTCTGGGCGGATGATGATAAGGGGTTTGCTTAAAGCAACGGCAGCACTTGCATCCATCGCTGTATTCCACTGTTTGTATTTCTCTCCAAATAAGGCAATTACAAGATCAGATTTTTGCATTAATAATTGTGTTCTTAAATTATTTATTCTTGAAGCTGCTTCATCACGGTAAATAGCATTAGGCTGTTTGCCAAGTATTTCTTCCCCGATATAATCAGATCTGTCGTGATTTTCCATCGGACCAACGAAATGAAGGGGAAGTTTAAGTGATCTCGCTTCTTCTTTTAGCTCTTCCCGCCAGTTTGAGTGAATTTCCCCAGCTAAGTATACTGTTAATTCCATGTGAATTCCTCCTTATATTATGATAGTGAGCGTTAACTGATCATATTGTTAATACCGCCCACCATGAACGCTCTCTGATATATTTTACCATTAACTCCAATTAGTTTCCTTTGTTTAAAGGTATTAGGGTTGCCAGATGACTGATGAGAAATGTATGATAGAAAAGGATGAAGGTTTTTCCTATGCAAGGAGGAAGAAAGTATGATAAACCATTCAAAAGCTGCCTTGCTCTTGTTTGTTGTTGTTTTACTGCTTAGTGCTTGTTCTGCCTCATTAACAGAAGAGCAAACTGCTGCAAAGGATGAAGTTGGTGAATCGTTCAAAATAGATCCGAAAGCAACAAATAATGAAAATGAAGATATAAAGTTCTATTTGCCTTTTGGGTTTGAAGTGAACAAAGAGACGCCTAATAATATTATTTTAAAGAATGGTTCGAAGACATATATTCTATTTTATAATCCGCATGAAGGGCCTGAAAGTAAAGTCATTTACGAGGCAGCCTTAAAGCAAAAGGAATATGACTTTAAAGAAACATTTTCTACAAAAGACGGGCATTTTGGCTATTTATTAATTAAAAATGCGGACAATCAATTAAATGAATTGACTATAGGTGTAGGCGGGGTTAAAATTACAACCCAATCGAAAACCAAAAATCTATCAGCTGAAGCAGTTAATATGGCAGAAATTATTCAGTCAGTTAAGATGAGGTAAAGAAAGCTTGAATAATCATCTGTGTCATGCCTTTCTAACTGCAAAAAAAGCTAAGCATTCGCTCAAATGAAATGCTTAGCTTTTTTATTTATTTATTTATTTATCTATTTTTTTGTAATTTTGATTTCAGGTTGTTTAAAATACTCTTTAATTTGGAGCGGCTATTTCCAGCATTCTCGAATAACTCTTCATCAGTTGAATCAAGCCTAAACTGGTTCACCTCTAGTTTAAGATCACTAGCAATGACACTAAGGTCAGTTGCTGCTAAAGTTACCCTCGAAATGGCCTCAAGCTGTGTTTCACTTGATGCTGCTACTTCCTCAGAAGCTGCTGCAGAGTCTCGAGAAACGGTAAAGACCTCTTGAATCCGTTCATTCAATACATGGTTTGTAGCTTGTACATCTTTTACAGAGGTACCAATTGTATTTATTTTTTTATGGATACCATTTACATGTTGGACGATTGTTTCAAAAGCCAGTTTTGTCTTATGGACAGATTCACTTTGAAGAAGCTTATATTCATTAAATTGCTCTGTTTCATTCATTAGCTTCTCCATAATTTCATTCATAGAAGAAACAAGTGAATGAATTTCCTGTGCCTCTTGTTTTGATCGTTCTGCTAATTTTCTCACCTCAGAAGCAACGACTGCAAATCCCTTTCCAGCTTCACCAGCTCTTGCTGCTTCAATTGCTGCATTTAAGGCTAATAGATTTGTATTATCAGCTAGGTCCTGTATTGTATCAACGATTGATGTAATATGACTTGACTGTAGTGCAGCCTCACTTACCTTTTCATTTACATGATTGGCAAGGTGTAGAAATTGATCAGAAATGTTCTGGAGATTTTGGACGGTATTTATCCCGTTATGCCCTTCCTCCTCAGTTAATGCGGCCTCTTCTAAAATTTCATAGCTCAAATTTTCAGTATGGTAAATCGCTTTAGAAACTTTTTCAATCTCTTTTCTGCTCTCTTCTAAATGAGAGGATTGGCTCTCAGCCCCAATGGCGATCTGTTTAATAGCCGCATCCACTTCATTTGCCTGTGCTGTTGTTTCTTCTGAAATCGCGGCCAGGTTTTCGGAAGATGCTTGGAGTTGGGTTGAGGATTCTAGTATTTGAAGAAAGGAATGCTGAACCCTTTCAGCCATATGATTAAATGTACGAGCAAGCTCACCCATTTCGTCCTTTGCTATTGCGGGAACCCGATAGCCCAAATTCCCATCACCAATTTTCTCAGCACCAGCTCTTAGAAGAGTAATAGATTTAGTAATGCCCTTTGATAATAAAAATCCGCCGATCACTAATGCGATAACTAGAGATAAACTTATGGCATAAATTAAATATGTATAAAATGCATTTTGTTTTTTTAGTTCACTTTGGATGTTTTGCTGATTTGCAATAATGCCTCTTTGGACCTCGCCAGCTGCTTGTTCGATTAACCTTGCTTCTTCATCAAACAGGATGATAAATTCCTCTGTTTGCTGAAAAGAGGTATGGATAGCATCTAAAGCATTATTGTATTCCGTTAGCCATCTTGTTAGGTATGCTTTAGAGCTGCTATTAAGATTTTCGCTTGCTTCTAACTCGCTCTTAAACGCTTCGCCAGAATGGATAAATTGCTGGTACGATTCTTCATTTCTCGTAGCCAAATACTGTTTCTCATACATCCTCATCAGTAAAAACTGTTCATCAATACTAGGGTTTTTTAGCAATTTTGTCAGATTACTTATTTGATTTGCCGTAATGGCAATTTGCCCTTTAAGGCCCTTATCATCACTATAGCCGATTTCCTTGTACATTTCCGATAAAATAATGAATTTCTCCAGGTAAGAATCTGCATTTTGATTGACGTTTTCAAATTGACCCTTAATCTTCTCATTTTCTTGTTTTTCACTCATTCTGCTTGACTCAGATTTCACTCTTAAAATACTTTGCATAACAAGCTCAGCAACAAGCTGATCTGGTGCTCTTAAGAACTGTTGTTCATATTTTCTAGTCATCGCAAAGTTATAAATAATTTCCTTACTTCCATCAACTATTGAAAGTAAGGCAGTTTCTTTTTCCCTGCTTTTGTCTTGAATCGTTTGAAGAATAAAATTGAAAGAAAGTAATAAAATAAGTCCTCCGATAGTTAAAAGCAAAACTAGTCCCAGTTTGCCGCGAATGGTTTTCAAACTGTCCACCTCACTCGTTCATAAATTGTTCGAAAAATTTAAATATTATCTAATTATAGAACTATTTTCCTGTTATGACAATATGTGATAGTATTCGAATCAACCATTTGGACTATGGAAAGAAACGTTGCTGTTGCAGGGATGGAAACGACGGTTTTGAAGGTAAAATAATGACGTTTAAAACAATAGGAATTGGGCTAGATTTAATCTTGAAAATGTTTTAATTGCAAATTAATGGTCCAGTCGTGTTAAGTTTGATATTATCTGAATATATGAGAAAAAAGCTGGATTCGATTTCGTATTATGAAAATCCACACTGGAGGAGAAGGAAATGAAAAAGCTTGAATCTATGGAACAATTTGAACAGCTAAGAGATAATGGGAAGCATATCTTTATGTTTTCTGCCGATTGGTGTCCAGATTGCCGTGTGATTGAACCAATCTTACCTGAAGTTGAAGCAAAATATCAGGAATTTACGTTTATATATGTAGATCGCGATGATTTTATTGATCTATGCGGCCAGCTTGACATTTTTGGCATTCCAAGCTTTATTGGTTATAAGGATGGGAAGGAATTAGGCCGATTTGTCAGTAAAGACCGCAAAACTCAAGAAGAAATTGAGAATTTTATTGAAAAACTTGAGAAGTAATATTTGATGGACTGATTCGTAAGGGGTCGCCCTAACATATAATGGGGTCTAGCCCCTTTGCTTGTAAAAAGTTCCTACAAGGAGGAACCTGTAATGAAAATGGATAGTTTAAAAATGAAAAAGGAATTGGAGAAACGATTAGCCAATGTGAATCGTACTTTTTCTTTTGACAGGAAAAAAGATGAGCTTCGCATCGAAAATAAGCAATCTGGAAAGGGTATCACAATCTCTTTACCAGGGATTATTGCAAAATGGGAACTTCAGAAGGAAAAAGCAATTGATGAGGTTGTATATTATGTGGAGGAAGGCTTGCAAGCAATGGATGGGTCCCCTATTCAGCTGTCAGGTTATGAAAAAAACATCTTCCCAGTTATTCGTTCAACTTCATTTCCGATTGAATCTGAGGAAGAAATCCCATTTTTAACAGATGATCATACTGCAGAGACAAGAATTTATTATGCCCTGGACCTAGGTACTACCTACCGCTTAATAGATTCTAGCCTCATTCAAAAGGAAGGCTGGGTTCCAGAACGTATAAAGGAAATTGCCTTATTTAACGTTCGATCACTGCCAACCGATTTGAAAAGTGACACAGTTGCTGGAAATACGTTTTATTTCTTAAATAAAAATGACGGCTACGATGCCAGCAGAATTTTAAATGATGCCTTTCTTAAAGAAAAGGCAAAGCAAATGAAAGGCACAATGGCTGTGGCTGTACCGCATCAGGATGTGTTAATTATTGCTGATATTATGAACGACACCGGTTATGACATTCTCTCAGAGATGACTATGAGCTTTTTTGCAAGCGGCAGAGTACCTATCACAGCCTTATCCTTCCTTTATGAAAACGGGGAGCTGGAACCAATATTTATCCTTGGTCAAACTAAAAAGAAATAGAAGCCTTATTTTTAACTAAAGGGATCACTTAAATGTGGTCCTTTTTACTTGGAAAAATTGCCCCAATAGACTCAATCTCTTATTTTTTCTCCAATTTCCGCGAAATACTGTTAAAATGGAAAAGATAGAATTAAAGAAAGAGTTGGTATAAATTGAGTTGGATTAGAAAGCTATTTCAAATGTTCAAAAATGATGAGCATAAGAATAATGATGACCAAGATTTTATGATTCAAGATCAGCTAGATAGATCTGATATGAACAATCAAATAGAACCTTCTAAAGATGTTAATGCTAAGGTGTTATATCAATATCCTAAAGGACAATTTCGTTTTCCGCTGATTCCAGATGAAAAACATGGGCCAGGACAAAGAGAGCCTAGATTAAAAAGGGAAGAAAGGCCACAGGCTGCACGCAATCCCGAACATAGACCCAATAGAAACGAACCCTCGCTCAAGGAGAAGAAGGTTCATAGTGTAAAAGAAAAAAGGGAAGCATCTCCAAGAAAAGATCCCTTTCGCCCAACTGAAATTCCATCGCCCATCTATGGATTTGAACGTCCAATAACTGTAGAACCTATTAAACGAACGAAGCAATCACTGAATAAATATGAGCCAAAAAACATTACTTACGATGATATTAAGAAAAAACTTGCAAATGGGCGTAAATCAGCATCAGAGGATTTAAACTCTTTTGTTGATTCTTTAATGGAAGACCTGACTAAACAGCCTGAACATGCAGAGCCGTTTATAGAGAAAAAGCAGGATTCGGATATGGAGGAATTACAGGAAAAAGAATTCCTAATTTCAGATCATTTTTATAGAGAAGCTGAAATAGAAGAAGCTGTGGCTTTATTTGCTGAAGAGCCAGCAATTGAAGAAAATGAAGAACAGCTAGCACCTGAGGAAACAGAAGAGCAACCAG
>NZ_JBALOW010000013.1:211-25354 GCF_036965085.1 Bacillus sp. JJ1532 | reverse complement strand
TGATGAAACAGAAGAGCAGCCAGCAGCTGAGGAAACGGAAGAGCAACTAGCACCTGATGAAACGGAAGAACAGCCTGCACCTGATGAAACAGAAGAGCCACCAGTAGCTGCGGAAACGGCAGAGCCACCAGCACCTGAGGAAAAAGGGGACCAACCAGCGGCTGAGGAAAAAGAAGTCCAACCAACAGCGAGAAAACATATCCCATTCAATGTTATTATGCTCAAGAATGATAAACAAAAGCTCGTTAATCAAATAAAGCCATATACAGCTCCAAAGGCGGAGGAAGTTGTTCTTCATGCAGAGAAAGAAATCGTCTCTGCCATTCAGGAGGCCGCACCAGCTGCAGAAATAGAAGAGGAGCTTGCCTATTATCAATTCCCAGCCAAAAGCCTGCTTTTGTCGCCAGTTCATAAGGAGGAATCTTCAGATTGGTTTATTGAACAGGAGGGGCTGTTAAACTCAACCTTAAAAAACTTCAATGTTCACGCTCATGTCGTTAATGTTACCCAAGGTCCTTCTGTTACTAGGTTTGAAGTGCAGCCTGAACCAGGTGTAAAGGTAAACAAAATTACAAATTTATCTGATGATATAAAGTTAAGCCTTGCAGCAAGGGATATCCGGATTGAAGCACCCATCCCGGGCAAGCATACAATTGGAATTGAAGTCCCAAACAAGAAGAGCAGACCTGTATTTATAAGCGAAATTATTAATAGTCCAGTGTTTCAGGACAGTAGTTCTCCATTAACAGCCGTTCTCGGACTGGACATAGCGGGCAATCCCATTGTCACAGATTTGCGTAAAATGCCGCATGGCCTAATTGCAGGGGCAACCGGGTCAGGAAAAAGTGTCTGCATTAATACGATTCTAGTCAGTCTTTTGTATAAAGCTACACCTGATGAGCTTAAGCTCATATTAATCGATCCGAAAATGGTCGAGCTCGCTCCATATAATCGCATTCCACATCTTGTGAGCCCAGTTATTACGGATGTCAAGGCGGCTACTGCAGCATTAAAATGGGCAGTGGAGGAAATGGAACGCCGATATGAGCTATTTGCACATACAGGTGTAAGGGATATAAGCCGCTTTAATGAGCTCGCTGAAGAGCATAAGCGATATTCAGATAAGCTCCCATACATGGTGATTATTATTGACGAGCTCGCTGATTTAATGATGATGTCTCCTGCGGATGTCGAGGAAGCGATCTGCCGGATTGCTCAGAAGGCAAGGGCCTGTGGAATTCATTTAATTATTGCTACACAAAGACCATCTGTTGATGTTATTACTGGGCTAATAAAAGCAAATGTTCCAACGAGAGTTGCTTTCTCTGTTTCCTCGCAAATTGACTCGCGAACGATTATTGATATTAGCGGAGCTGAAAAGCTGCTTGGACGTGGAGATATGCTCTTCTTAGAAAACGGGTCATCTAAACCTATTCGTCTCCAAGGCACGTATGTTTCTGATCAGGAAATTGATGATGTCGTTGCACATGTTAGAAGGGAACGCGATCCGGAATATTTATTTGAACAGGAAGAACTGCTGAAAAAGGCACAGATTACTGAGGAAGAAGACGAGTTGTTTTATGAAGCATGTGAATTTGTAATAGATCAAGGTGCTGCATCGACCTCCAGTCTGCAAAGAAGATTCAAAGTGGGCTATAATCGTGCTGCACGCCTAATCGACATGATGGAGAAACAGGGATTTATTTCGGAGACACGCGGAAGTAAGCCGAGAGAGGTTCTGATTACAGCCGAAGAGCTTGAATCACTTTTAGACTCTAGTACAATAAATTAATCCATGGTATTCTTTACTTGCATGTTAAAAATAATAATAATAAATATTATCTACAACCTAAGGATTACGAACAGTATGTGAGGAGCTTACGGATGAAGGAAATAGAACTTAAGGTAAAAGGGGAAATAAAACGTTTAACAAACCAGACTTTTAAATTTGATGAACGGATTAGAGATGGCTGGTTTTCTGCGGTGTACTTTTTAAAGACTAGAGAGATTGTGAATAAATATCATAAAGATATTATTGTAACGATGCAATTTTTTCAAAAAGAACATGCTGTTTTGTGTGGAACAGATGAAGTTATAGCACTTCTTAAAACATTTGCTGATAATCCAGACGAACTCGAAATATATTCATTAAAGGATGGCGACAAAATTGCGCCATTTGAAACAGTATTAACGATTACAGGGAAATATCAAAGCTTTGGATATTTAGAAGGAGTGATTGATGGGATACTCTCCCGTCGAACGTCAGTCGCTTCGCACGTGTATAATGTTGTTAAGGCAGCAAGTGTATCAGGAACTCAAAAGCCAGTGATCTTCATGGGCGACCGCGATGATCACTATACAACACAAGCTGGGGATGGCTATGCAGCTTATATTGGAGGATCTACTGCTCAAGCAACCCATGCCATGAATGAATGGTGGGGCAAACAAGGAATGGGCACGATGCCCCATGCTCTTATTCAGATGTTTAATGGAGATCTCGTTGCTGCAACAAAGGCATACCAGGAAACATTCCCGGAAGATGAGCTAGTATCTCTAGTCGATTATAACAATGACGCCATTACAGACTCCTTAAAGGTAGCAAGAGTCTTTGGTAAAGACCTGAAGGGTGTCCGAATTGATACTTCCCGCACGATGATTGATCAGTATTTCTTGAGAAATCAGCATGTATTAGGAACCTTTGATCCGCGAGGGGTGAATGCAGAATTAATTTTTGCGCTCAGAAAAGCACTAGATGATGAAGGTTTCGATCATGTGAAAATTGTCGTTAGCGGCGGCTTTAACGAGTCCCGAATTCTGGAATTTGAAGAGCAAGGTGTTCCAGTAGACATGTATGGGGTAGGAAGCAGCTTATTAAAGATTAATATTGGCTTTACAGGTGATAATGTTTTAATTAATGGAAAGCATGCGGCTAAGGCCGGAAGACGCTACCGTCCAAACCCGCGCCTAGAAAAGGTTGAATAGAAAAGAGTTGAAAAGCTCCATGACCATTGATGGCACATGGAGCTTATCAATGAAATACATTTACAGTTTTCTGGCTGGGATTTCATTACATAGTTTTTGAAAATAAATAGTGATATAATGTTTGAATATGATGAAATATAACGTAAAAAGAGATTTAAAAGCGAAGGTTTAATCACACATTTTAAATTTTTTGACTAAACATGTCCTAAATTAGGATATGCGCAAAACTAGATGAATGTCATATACTGTTTTACAGATATACGATGGTTGGAGGTTCTTTATATGACTATTTACCATTTCGTAGGTATTAAGGGGTCCGGAATGAGTGCCTTGGCGCAAGTGCTGCATGATATGAATTTTGAAGTACAAGGCTCAGACTATGAAAAACGCTTTTTTACACAACTGGCCCTCGAGCAATCTGGAATAAAGATCCTTCCCTTTCAAAAGGAAAATATAAAACCTGGAATGACCATTATTGCTGGAAATGCCTTCCCGGATACGCATGAAGAAATCGAAGAAGCAATGAATCTTGGACTGCCTGTTGTACGTTACCACCGGTTTCTTGGTGATTTTATGAAGGATTTTACAAGTGTTGCCGTTACAGGCGCTCATGGGAAAACTTCTACTACAGGCTTGCTTGCACACGTCATGAAAGGTGCAAAACCAACTTCATTCCTTATTGGCGATGGAACGGGAAACGGGGATGAGAATGCTGAGTACTTTGTTTTCGAAGCTTGTGAATATAGAAGGCATTTCTTATCATACTTCCCTGATTATGCCATCATGACGAATATTGATTTTGATCACCCTGATTACTTTGCTAATATTGAGGATGTATTTTCTGCATTCCAGGAAATGGCATGGCAAGTGAATAAGGGGATTTTCGCATGTGGTGATGACGAACAATTGCAGCGAATTCAAGCAAAGGTACCTGTCTTATTTTATGGATTTGGTGAAGAAAATGATTTTCAAGCACGGAATATTGTCAAATCAACAGAAGGAACAACCTTTGATGTATTTGTTAGAAATACATTTTATGAAACCTTCTCTATTCCGACGTTTGGAGACCATAATATCTTAAATTCATTGGCAGTTATTGCGTTATGCCATTATGAGGAAATGGATTCTGAAATTGTTCAAAACTACCTTAAAACCTTTAGCGGGGTTAAAAGAAGATTTACAGAAAAAAAGATTGGTTCACAAATAATCATTGATGATTATGCCCATCATCCAACAGAAATTAAAGCGACTGTTGATGCTGCGCGTCAAAAGTATCCTAATCGTGAAATCATTTGTGTTTTTCAGCCGCATACTTTTACGAGAACCCAGGCATTTCTAGAGGATTTTGCCGAAAGCCTGAATTTGGCTGACAAGGTTTATTTATGTGAAATCTTTGGTTCCGCAAGAGAAAACCACGGAAAATTATCAATTGAGGATTTGAAGGAAAAAATCCCTGGTGCCAACCTATTAATAGAAGAAAATACAGCTATTTTAAAAACACATGAAAATAGCGTACTTATTTTTATGGGTGCTGGAGATATTCAAAAGTTTCAAGAAGCTTACGAAAATCAATTATAAATGTAAAAAGATGCGGCTTCTTAAACCGCATCTTTTTTTATACTCATTTTAAATTCTCAGGGTTCAGTGCTTCTAATTCAGGGGTAACGAAGCGTCCATCTTTCCGAATTAAACGGTCATCGAAGTAGATGTCACCGCCGCCGTAATCAGGTCGCTGAATATTGACCATATCCCAATGGATATTGGACTGATTTCCATTGTATGCTTCGTCATAGCATTGGCCAGGGGTGAAATGGAAGCTTCCATCAATTTTTTCATCGAATAATATATCCTGCATTGGGTGCAGAATAAACGGATTTACACCAATGGCAAATTCTCCAATGTAGCGGGCACCTTCATCCGTGTCAAAAATTTTATTAATTCTGTCAGTGTCGTTTGCCTCTGCTTCTACTATTTTTCCATCCTTGAATGTTAGTTTTACATTCTCAAAGGTAAATCCATTAAACGGAGATGGAGTATTATATGTAATCACACCATTTACAGAATCACGGACAGGAGCTGTATAAACTTCTCCATCAGGAATGTTCATCTGACCGGAGCATTTGATGGCTGGGATATCTTTGATTGAGAAGGTCAGGTCTGTTCCAGGGCCAGTAATTTTCACTTTATCGGTTTTATTCATTAACTCAACAAGATTATCCATGGCTTTGTCCATTTTTCCATAATCGAGATTACAAACATTAAAATAGAAATCCTCAAAGCCTTCTGTGCTCATTTTCGCTAATTGAGCCATAGAGGATGTCGGATATCTCAAGACAACCCATTTTGTTTTCGGCACGCGAATTTCACGATGTACCTTTTTCCCGATCGTTGCTCCATGAATTTTCATTTTATCATCAGGAACATCTGAATGTTCATTGATGTTATTTCCTGAACGGAGTCCGATGTATGCATCCATTTGGCTCATAACATTTGCTTCAAAATCAGCTACTAGATTAAAATGATCTTCCTGTGCTCCTAAAAGGAGAGAGCGATCAACCTGATGATCTTTTAATAGAACAAATGGAAAACCGCCTGCAGCATAAGCTTCTTTAACAAGTGCGGTTACAAGCTCTCTTTGTAAACCAAAGTTTTCAATTAGAACTTTCTCTCCCTTTTGAAGACGAATAGAATAGTTAATTAAATTTTTTGCTAGTTTTTCAATACGAGGATCTTTCATCCTATATCCCTCCGATGTAAACAAATTCATATTAACAATCATATTGTATCCCAATTCGAACTTTTTGTTTATTAATATATTTTATCATTGGGCAATTATGTTAAAATGACCAATGTATAGATATGATGGAATACTAGCAGGAAATTGATCTATTAAATGGAATTCATTATAGATTAGGGGGTTTATGTTAATAGCAACTGGGGAAAAAGATAAATAGCTAGGACAAATGGAGGTCATCAAAGTGCAGATTATTTTATATTTAAGTATAGCAGTCATCGCCATTGCTTTTCTCGTTCTTGTCATTTACCTATCAAAAACACTTAAGTCTCTTCAAGTTACACTAGATAGTGTTTCGAAAACGTTAATAGGATTGGAGGGGCAGTTAGAAGGGGTAACAAGAGAAACAACGGCATTACTCGAAAAAACGAATGCGCTTGCAGAGGATATACAGCATAAATCAGAAAGTCTAGGCAGTGTTGTAAATGCAGTTAAGGAAGTAGGGGATTCTGTTCGAGGCTTCAATGGGTCCATCCAGAAGATTTCGCGCTCTATCGATAATCAACTAGAAGAAAATAAAGATAGAATTTCTCAAGTTGTTCAATGGAGTCAGATTATCATGGAGTTAAAGGACAAATGGAAAATGAGAAAACAAGCTCAATCCGATGAGGTTTCAGCTGACAAGCCTGTGCCTCAGAAAAGATGGATTAGAGAAAGAAATTTTTAGGAGGGATAAGGGTATGAGTAGTCAAGAGAGAAGCCAAAATGAACAAGGTCAATCAAAATCAGAGGAAAATATTAATACAAAGGATTTCTTAATAGGCGCACTAATTGGCGGAATGGTTGGTGCGGCTGCAGCACTTTTCCTTGCACCTAAATCTGGAAAGGAATTAAGAAATAATATTAATGAACAGGCTGTTGTTTTAAAAGAAAAAACAGGGCAATTACGTGAATCAGCTATGTCTAAGGGTACCCAGTTTGCTGGGGCCGCCAAGGAGAAATCAAATGTCCTTGCACAATCCGTATCCAAACAATCCATTGAATTGGTGAATAAGGTAAAAAGCATAAAGCCAATAGAAAATTTGACTGGCGGCGCTGAAGAAAATAAGACAGCAGTTAGCAATAAACAAGGCGCCAATAATGATGAAATACAGAAAAAGCTAGAAGAAACGAAAAAAGCTTTTGATGAAACGGAGCATAAATATAATCATTAATTTGGGGGAAAGTGATATGAAAAGGTTTAATGGAAATGAAGAATTTGAACAGGTTATGCAAGCTTCAGAGCAAGTAATGATCTTAAAGCATAGCTCTACATGTCCTATTAGTCAGGCTGCGTATGAAGAGTATGAGAGCTTTGCTAGTGAACATGAGAACCAGCAAATATATTATTTGGTTGTTCAAGAGGATCGCCCTTTATCTAACCACATTGCGGAGAAATATAATATTAAACACGAATCGCCTCAGGCACTGCTATTTAATAATGGCGAATTGGCCTGGCATACTTCTCATTGGAAAATTACCTATGATTCATTAACGAATGCAATAAAGGAACATAAATAAAAACATCCGTTTTCAGCGGACTCTGGTTCCGCTATCTGTGAAAATAACCCCATATTTGGGAAGTTTATGGACACACGTTCCTTTATTTGATGAAAAATCGTCATTTTCTCCTCTTTTTTATCAAATAAAGGATTCTGTGTCCTTTAAAATGTCCGCATCACTGATAGTACGGGTGCTAAGCCCAATAAAAAATGCGCAGAGTATTATATTCTCTGCGCATTTTTGTATTCAGTATCATTAGCTGTTTTCTTCAGCATTTTTATTACTAATTGTCATTTTATACTTTAAATTCGAACCCGTTACGGTTTTGGATGTTTTTATTTATTCAAAGCAGTTGTTTTAATGGGCCAAACAATTTTTAAATCGTCTCCGGGTTCAATTGTACTATGAAATCTGGCCTGTGCCCCATTAACTAGCAAGACAAAGTTTCCATTAGATTCTGCTGGTATATCAATATCCACATGGCCAAACAGATCCTGAAAAATAAATGGCTCGATTCTGCCTTGTTCAATTATTAAATGGTCCCCATCCTGGATTAAGTCGTCCTCCAGTAATGTAACTCCTTGCCTCTTCACTGTGGAGACAGGCTTTCTAAGGTTAATCTTCTTGTCATTAAAGGAGACTGGGATGTTTTGTGACAGCATGATTTGTTTAAGCTGGGCAAATTCACGTACAGAAATAGCCGCCTTTTTTTCAATAACAATATGATCTCCTTGTTCAAAACTATGATAGGATTTAATTTCCTTTCCGTTCCGGTATATTTTCCCAGAAAGGGGAGGAATAAAGGTTTCTTTTTCATTCAAATTAACTCGGAAAGGCCTAATTTCAGCAAGCAGTTCATGCAAATTAAGAGAAACTAGCATCTCTTCTACCGTTTCAGGAATTTTGCATATGATCGTATCACGATCTTCTACAAGCTTATCTGGTGAAGCTGCAGTCCCGTTACAGCTTAATGAAGCAGTAATGATATAGTGCTGCTCATTTATTTTGATTTGTTTCGATGGAATTTCATCGATTAGATCCTTTATGAGCACCTCTGCCTTTTGACCGTTCTTGCCTTTCTCAACAATGAGCTGATCTCCATTTTGGATGACGCTTTCTAATGAGCATGGGCTGTCATTGCATAGAATTAATGGAGCTTCTCCATGTCCGCCAGGAATTGTGATATTTTGTCCATTTAGATTCACTATCATGGCCAAACCTGGTTTTCCATATAATTTGTTCATCTTTATCCCAGCGGCAAGAAGACAGTCGCCAACAGTCAATTGTTTTACTTCAAATAATCGTACGGGCTGGTCATTTACATAAACAGTTTTGTATTGAACAGGGGATTTATGGGCAGCTATAGCAATTCCTATTGGCGTAACGAGCTCGGGTCCCTTTGTTATATGATCTGATAAAGTCAAAGATTGTATCGCATCAATACCTCTGATTGCGACCCTGTTTTCGGGGAGATTCAATTTTTCCGCCACCCGTTTTGGCAACTCAGGTGTTTGGCTCCCACCACCTACAAGCATCACTGCTTTTGGCGGCTGCTGGTTGTTTAAATCAAGTATTTCCTCACATATTGACATTGCTAGCTTATCTAATGCAGGAGAAATCCTTTGAACGATTTCATCCTTTTGGATCTCTGATTCAAATCCAAGTATGTCTGTAACCATAATCGAATCATGGCTAAGCAGTTCTCTTTTTGCCTTTTCTGCTAAAGGAAAATCCAAAAGGAGCTGATCACTGATCGCTTCTGTAATCTCATCCCCAGCTACCGGAACCATTCCATATGCAATAATTGTTCCAAGATCTGTAATCGCAATATCAGAGGTTCCTGCCCCAATATCCACTAAAGCCACATTTAACCGGCGCATAGATGGGGGAATTAGAACATTAATGGCCGCAATTGGCTCTAGTGTTAAAGCTTCCATTTCAAGTCCAGCACGATGAAGAGCTGATAGAAGGGATTCAACAACAACCTTAGGCAAAAAGGTAGCAATAATTTCGACAGAGGCTTCTTCCCCCTGCTGGTCTATTAAACTGCCGATTTCTTCTCCATCCAATCGATAATAAAGAACCGAATAACCGACACAATAATAGTACGTTTTGTTTGATTGATATTTCTCTGCTACTATTGCCTGTGCCTGCTGGACAGCACTTAATTCTAAATGAAGGATATCTTCTTTTTGAATTAATGGCTTGCCGTTAATATCAATGCTTACTTTAGCACGTTCTGTCTTTAAGGCACGGCCAGCAGCAGCGACACAGACCTTTTTTAGCGAACCATGTTTTATTTCCAGTTCTTCCTTAATTTCGGTAATAATTTTGGAGACTGCTAATACATCATGAATTTGTCCATCATGCATGGCACGTTCCGTATGTTCTTTGACAAGGATATCAACAACATGATATTTACCCTCAGTTTCATCTAAAATAATCCCATTCACAGAACGAGTGCCTATATCTAAAGCAAACAGCTTCTTTTGTTCAAGCAAGTTTACACACCTTCTTTGACTAATAAGAAAAAGTAAAATGAATGATAAAAGAAAACGCTTTATTACAGAAAAGCGTTTAATTATTAAAGAAATAATTAGTGACATGTCAGAAGATTTCATATATAATAATTCTAATTATTAAAAATGTACCACATATTTACGAGGCGATAAAGAAGAATGAGCAGAAACAAATGCGGAATAGAAAATAATCCTTTTGAAAATATTATTTATTCAGCATTAAAATTCGGATGAGAATGAATAAGTCATCCAATTTTCATTCATATCGGACTCAAAAACTAAATTTGAGAAGGGAAGGGACAGGAAATGAGTAATGAACTTAATCAGTTGAGAGATCGTGTAGATGAACTAAATCTACAGCTTCTTTCACTAATCAACGAAAGAGCGAAGTTGGTTCAGGAAATTGGAAAGGCGAAAGAAACACAAGGTGTTCACCGCTATGATCCTGTCCGTGAGCGCCATATGCTCAATTTAATAAAAGAGCATAATGACGGCCCTTTTGAAAATTCAACAATTGAACATATGTTCAAGGAGATTTTTAAGGCGGGATTAGAACTACAAGAGGATGATCATCGTAAAGCACTTCTTGTTTCAAGAAAGAAAAAGCCTGAAAATACGATTGTTGATTTAAAAGGAGTAAAGATTGGTGATGGAAATCAGCATTTAGTATTTGGCCCTTGTGCAGTTGAATCGTATGAGCAGGTTGCAACAGTTGCTGATGCTGTTAAGTCTAAGGGACTTAAGCTGCTTCGCGGTGGAGCCTATAAACCGAGAACATCCCCATATGATTTCCAAGGACTTGGACTGGAAGGTCTTAAAATCTTAAAAAGAGTTGCCGATGAATTCGATTTAGCTGTTATTAGTGAAATTGTTAGCCCTAATGATATTGAAACAGCTGTTAACTATATTGATGTTATTCAAATCGGTGCACGAAACATGCAGAATTTCGAGCTTTTAAAAGCTGCAGGTGCTGTCAATAAGCCAGTGCTACTAAAGCGCGGAATTGCGGCGACGATTGAAGAATTCATTAATGCCGCAGAGTACATTATGGCTCAGGGCAATGGACAAATCATTCTTTGCGAACGCGGAATTCGCACGTATGAGCGTGCTACTCGCAATACTCTTGATATTTCTGCTGTACCGATTTTAAAACAGGAAACGCACTTGCCTGTCTTAGTTGATGTAACACATTCAACAGGAAGACGTGATTTACTTCTTCCAGCAGCAAAAGCAGCATTAGCCATCGGAGCTGATGGAATTATGGCCGAAGTTCACCCAGATCCAGCTGTAGCTTTATCTGATAACGCTCAGCAAATGGATTTAAAGCAGTTTGATGAATTTATGAAAGAACTGAAATCTTCTGCTTTTGCAAGAGTATAATACGTGAGAAGCCTTCTGCTAATTGTCAGAAGGCTTTTTTATTTTAAATTGTAAAATTTATACGCTTGACATTGCGGCATTCCGAAGTCTGTCGTATGATTAGTTACATAAATATAGATTGTGTAGCCACTCACAAACATCGTGGTGACTAGGTAATGATTGCTTGTTGTAAACTAGTAATAAATAAGTAACTTTGCCAATTATTTAAGGAGTGATATAGATGAATGTAACCATTTATGATGTTGCAAGAGAGGCCAACGTTTCCATGGCAACGGTTTCCCGGGTAGTAAACGGAAATCCTAACGTAAAGCCCGCAACAAGAAAAAAAGTATCAGAAGTCATTGAAAGGCTAGGATATCGCCCAAACGCTGTTGCTCGCGGACTAGCTAGTAAAAAAACAACAACGGTTGGGGTAATTATTCCAGATATTTCAAATATCTTTTTTGCCGAGCTGGCTAGGGGAATTGAAGATATCGCCACAATGTATAAATATAATATTATTTTAAGTAATTCAGATCAAAATTTAGATAAGGAACTTCATTTAATTAATACAATGCTTGGAAAGCAAGTAGATGGAATTGTATTTATGGGTGGAAATATAACTGAGGAGCTAGTACAGGAATTTGAGAAGTCACCTGTGCCAATTGTGTTAGCGGGTTCAATAGAAGAAACAGAAAGAATTCCTTCCGTTAATATTGATTATGAGCAGGCAACATATGATGTAATTATTAATTTTATAAATAGAGGCCATAAAGATGTGGCTATTGTCATAGGACCATCCCATGATCCTATTAATAGTGTGAAAAAGCTTGAAGGCTACAAACGTGCCTTGGCTGAAAAAGGTCTGCCATTTAAGGAGGAATTAGTGGCAGAAGGTGATTACACATATGATTCAGGAATTGAAGCATTTGAAAAGCTACTTGAGGCTGAAACAAAACCAACCGCGATTTTTTCTTCTTCAGATGAAATGGCGCTTGGCCTTGTTCATGGCGCTGAGGATCGAGGTTTCAATGTTCCGGAGGATTTTGAAGTAATCAGCTCAGATAACACGAAATTGTCGTTAATGGTTCGCCCGCAGCTAACGACAATCGTACAGCCGCTCTATGATATTGGCGCAGTTGCGATGAGACTCTTAACGAAATATATGAACAAGGAAGAAGTAACAGATCATATCATCGTACTCCCTCACCGCATCGAAGAACGAAGCTCAACAAAATAATAAAATAGCCGAGTGGAAATGGTTATTTCCGATCCGGTATACAGTAAAGATGAGCTTGTTACAAAATAAAAGGACCCTGTTGGGTCCTTTTGCGATTAAATGCTTTTTTAACTTGTCTTTTTACTTTGGTTTCGTATCGGATATAAGGCCTTATCAAGTGTCTGTTTATTTTTTTCTGTAATTTCCATTTTTCTTGGAATTGGCTTGTACATGTCGCCGGGGTCATCCCAATGTATTGGAATCGGAACGGGTGAAGCATCCTTCCACTTATTCACCCACTCCGATGGCAAGTCTCCGGTACCAATTTGCTTGTTCGTCATTTCCAACCAAATTAAAGCCCATGCACGAGGGACTACCCGCCATATATCGTACCCACCTCCACCTACTGCAATCCATCTGCCATCACAGTATTCATGGGCTATTTCATGAGCTAGCTTCGGAATTTCGCGATAAATATTAATGGTTGATGAAAGATGTGTCAGTGGATCTAAATAATGCGAATCAGCACCGTTTTGTGTTAGGATCACATCCGGTTTAAAATACGCTGCAATTTCTTTTAAAGAAGTACGGTATATGTCTAGCCAGGAATCATCCTCCGTAAATGCATCAACAGGTATGTTAAAAGAATACCCATATCCCTTACCTTGACCACGTTCATTAACATTTCCTGTTCCTGGAAATAGGTATCGGCCAGTTTCATGAATAGAAAGTGTACATACGCTAGGATCATCATAAAATGACCATTGCACACCGTCACCATGATGGGCATCTGTATCGACATATAGAACTCGGGCTTTATATTTTTCCTGAATGTATTTAATAGCGACTGAGCTATCATTATAAATACAAAAGCCTGAAGCTTTTCCCCTAAAGCCATGGTGGAGGCCTCCCCCAAGGTGAAGTGCATGCTTAGAACGGCCGCTCATGACATGATCAACAGCTGTTAAAGTTCCTCCAACTAGGAGCGAGCTTGCTTCATGCATTTTAGGGAATACGGGAGTGTCTTCTGTGCCAAGCCCATAATTCTCAGCTATTTCTTGTGAAAGCTGGCCGCTCCCTGCCAGTTTGACCGCATTCACATAATTGGGGTCATGTATTAGCTCCAATTCGTCATCTGATGCTCTTCTTGGCGCAATGATCTGATGTTTCTCAATAGAATTTAAATGCATTAGTAAATCGAGTGTAAGTTTAATCCTTAATTGATTAAAAGGATGGTTCTCACTGAATTTATAGTTCAGCAAATCCTCTGAAAATACAAAAACAGAATCTTGAATCATGATGATTGCTCCGGATCATTAGGCCACAATACTTGATGACCAGCATCTTGTAAATCTTTAATGATGGAAAGTGGGTTCATTATTTGGACTCTTAAAACGATTATTTTATATTTTTCATCCCTCTTATCGGGATAAACTAACACACTTTGAATATTTGCTTTACGGTTTCGAATGACCGTTGTTATTTCGTAGAGCATTCCAGCTTTATTTGGTACTTTTACTTCTATTTGTGAGCCTAGCTGATGGGCACCTGTTAATTCAACTAATGTCCTTAGTAAATCAGTCTCTGTGACAATACCAACAAGCTTATCATCCTTTAATATTGGCAGACAGCCAATGCGGTGCTCGTAAAGAATCGCAGATACTTCCTCTACAAAATCGAGGGGATGTCCAGTGATAATATCTGTTTTCATAATCATTTTCAAAGGATTTTGTAAAAGCTCTTTAAATTTTTCTGTTTCAAAAAGGATGGAAGGAGTGGCATCACGTATGTCTCGGTCTGTTACTAATCCAATTAAGCGCTGATTTTCATCAATAATTGGCAGGTGGCGAATTTTCTTCTCATTCATTAGTTTAATGGCTTTTGCGATGCTATCATCTTTCGATAATGCCACAACTTCTGTCCACATGATTTCTTCGACAATCATTTCTATATCCCCCTATTTTGTCCAGCTCCAGCGCCTCCCCCCGGCGTACAGGACGTACTAGTGTCGACAATGCGACAGGACAAGGTAAGCTTCGTCAGCGACACATCGNNGTCGCGTTTTTGTCGACCTCGAGGTCATAAGCCAAGTCACTCAAAAAGGAAAGAACGCCTTTCCGAGTGACTTGGCTTATGCTTGTCGGACTTGCACAGGATGTGCTGACATCGACGTTCGCCACAGGACGTGGCGGTTTTTAGTCGATGTTCATCTTTTAAGGCGCTTGCGCTTTTCTATCAATACATAAAACGATTCATAAATCGGAGGCGGTCAAATTTCTGTACAGAGTCAAGGTCGACCCTTTTACCGATCTTCGCCATTAAACAGTTAGCTGGATGAGAACTGATTTCTGGATCATCTGTTGCATACCATTCCAGTCCGCCTGCATTCATCATTTTCTCCATGACCTTTCGATATTCCCATACATTTAATCCTGTGCCTTTTAAATCCCAGTGCCAATAATATTCTGTTGTAATAATAATATAATCTTCCATTGCATCATCCATCATTGACACCTTTAAAAGGCTTTTACCCGTACCGGTACCTCTAAATTTAGGAATTACTTCAATGGCCCCAAGCTCAATTAAATTTTCCATTTTTCCTTCTGACCATCGTTCGAGCGGATCAGGGTATACGTATGTAACATATCCGACAATTGTATCTCTGTACCTGGCAATAATAATTCTCCCTTCTGGCAGCCCGGCTATTTCGATTAGAGCCTTTTTTTGCTGCTCAGGTGGACGAAAAGCTACTAAGTCCTTATGAAACTCTAAGTCTGCTAATTTTTCAGGAGAAATAGGCCCTTCAATAATTAAATTTCCTTGCGGAGTTTTTAATTCTTTAGCATTATATGTTTTTCGATGTTCCATTTGTTTCACCGCCTAAGACAAATCATTATTAATTCTATTATACATAAAAATCATTCTTTTTAAGTGACTTGATTTTATTTTCTGTATTATTCGAAAACAATTTGTGACAGTTTTATTCACGATGAAGAAAGCTACTAAGTATATATTATATCTATTTGTCATTAGTAGTAAATTTTACTCATTTTTGTTTTCTGATAGTTAAATGGTTATGAAAATTATCCTATTGAATATTTTTAAAATTGAGAAAAGATAAAACCTATACTATAATAATAACAAACTTAAAACAGCATCAGCTCTCTCATTTACAAAGCGGATGCTTTGGGAGCCAAGCTGGAATGATCAGAGGGGGATATTGATATATGAAAGTGGAAGCCTTACAAGCAACTCAAGGAAATTATAATTTAAAGAATTATGAAGAAACATACAAACAATTCGATTGGGCAGATGGGGAGAAGGTATTCTCCTGGTATGATACAGGTCGAGTCAATATGGCTTATGAGGCTATTGACCGCCATGCAGAATCCATCCGAAAAAATAAAATAGCTCTGTATTTCCGTGAAGGCTTAAGAAATGAAAAATATACATTTAAGGAAATGAAGGAGCTTTCTAATAAAGCAGGTAATGTTTTAAAAACATACGGAGATGTTGAAAAAGGAGATCGCGTGTTTATTTTTATGCCGCGTTCACCTGAGCTTTATTTTGCTGCATTGGGTACGATTAAACTTGGTGCAATTGTCGGTCCGCTTTTTGAAGCATTTATGGAAGGGGCGGTTCGTGACCGTTTAGAGGACAGTGAAGCTAAGGTTCTTATTACGACACCTGAATTACTGAAGCGTGTCCCTGCCGATGAGCTTCCTGCTCTAAAAACTATTTTTCTAGTAGGAGAAGGAATTGAAGAGGAAGGGCCTTATATTGATTTTAATAAAAGATTAGCGGAAGCGAGCAACAAGCTTTCTATTGAATGGGTAGAACGAACAGATGGGTTGATCCTGCATTATACTTCCGGGTCTACTGGTAAACCAAAAGGGGTATTACATGTTCACAATGCTATGATTCAGCAATATCATACAGCAAGATGGGTTCTTGACATGCAGGAAGAAGATGTCTTCTGGTGTACGGCAGATCCGGGCTGGGTTACTGGAACCTCCTACGGGATGTTTGGGCCGTGGTTAACCGGAACGTCAAATTTAATAGTAGGCGGAAGATTTAATCCGGAATCCTGGTATAAAATGATTGAAGAGTATGGCGTATCAATCTGGTACAGTGCACCTACAGCATTTAGGATGCTAATGGGAGCTGGAGATGAGATTGTTAAGAAATTTGATTTAAGCAGCCTGCGCCATATTGTGAGTGTTGGAGAGCCTTTAAACCCTGAAGTAATAAAGTGGGGAATGAAGGTATTCCATTTAAGAGTCCATGATACTTGGTGGATGACTGAAACAGGAGCATTATTAATCTGCAACTATCCTTGCATGGAGATTAAACCTGGATCGATGGGCAAGCCTATACCAGGTGTTGTGGCTGCCATTGTTGATGACCAAGGAAATGAACTGCCTCCATATCGCATGGGCAACCTGGCCATTAAAAAAGGCTGGCCAGCTATGATGCATGCGATTTGGAATAATAAAGAGAAATATGAATCCTATTTCATGCCTGGAGACTGGTATGTTTCAGGTGATTCAGCATATATGGATGAAGATGGCTACTTATGGTTCCAAGGACGTGTGGATGATGTGATTATGACATCTGGTGAAAGAGTCGGTCCATTTGAAGTGGAGAGCAAGCTCCTTGAGCATCCTGCTGTAGCAGAAGCAGGTGTAATTGGTAAGCCGGACCCTGTCCGCGGTGAAATTATTAAAGCCTTCATTGCGCTGCTGGATGGCTATGAGGCATCTGATGAACTAGTTGAAGATATTCGTCAATTTGTGAAAAAAGGACTTGCAGCTCATGCTGCTCCACGCGAAATAGAATTCCGTGATAAACTTCCAAAAACAAGAAGCGGAAAAATTATGCGCCGTGTCTTAAAGGCTTGGGAACTAAACCTGCCAACCGGTGATCTTTCCACAATGGAAGATTAATAAACAAAAAGAAGAACCGTGCCATTTGCACGGTTCTTTTCTGTGAAAATCTATACTTCCTCTGTTGGCGGTGTTTCTGGATCATCTCCATTTCCATCGTCATCATTATCACCAGGAGGATCCTTTGGTTTTTCTTCTTTAGGTGCTGTTTCACCAGGCTGCCCAATTTGAATGATATTGGATGGAGCAGATTCTTTCCCTGCAATATCAACAGCTGTTACATAGAACTCTCCATTAGGTGCTTGGAATGAAAGAGTATTACTAGCGGAGATGCTGCTCACCTTTTTCACGCTTTCATCTGATTTTTGATAAACACGATAGCCAATTACATCATTTTCGGCATGCGCACCCCAAACAATGGTCGAGTTTGATCGGCTAATAGCTGGGGCATCTGGAGCCTTTCCATTTTCCTCTAATTTAGAATCAGCTGCTATAAGGCCTTTCCATCTATCTTTATTCGGAATTAACTGTGATGCATCCTTTATTGAAATACCATACTTATCCTCGAAAAACTTAGGACTAATCGCTACGCCTGAATGGATAAATTCATCTGGTGTGCTGTCTAAGGCTTCGTATCTATTAGTTCCGATAAGGACATACTTTCCATCTGCAAAGTTATTATCAGTCTGTGTAGGAAGGAACTTCGCATTATACCAGTCTGTCGCAACGAGACCTGCTTTAGAACAAGCATCAGAAGGGAGAAGACCAGATGCTGCGCAATAGGATCTGCGGACAATTCCACCAGGCATTTGGAATTGCTGATTTGTTGCCACCAGATCAGGAGCTGCGTCAAAGGCAGCATTCATAAGGTCCGCCCATAAATATACGTTACGGGGACCGTGATGGACTCCTTTATATCTAAGCTCTAATGATTTTGGAGTGTCATATCCATTCCAGACTCCAAAGCTAACTTTTGGATTAACAGCCACAAACCAGGAATCCTTTAAATCCTGACCTGTACCGGTTTTACCAGCCCAGTCTGAACTAAACTTTAACCGGCCTTTTAATGAAGTTGCTGTCCCTTGATTGATTACATCTCTCATCATATCAATGGTCAAATAAGCAGTTTGCGGGCTGAATACTTCAACTGGTTCCGCTTCATGCTGATAAATAGGTTTACCAGACTTATCTACGATTTTTTCAATCATGTAAGCATCCACAAAGTTTCCGCTATTTGCAAAAGTGCCAAAGGCATTTACATTCTCTTCAACTGTTACTCCATTCGTAATTCCGCCTAGAGCTAGTGAATTTGTTGAATAGTCACTTTCGATTAGTGAAGTAAAGCCCATTTTTTCTAAATATTGAGCCGGGCGCTTATCAATAATCGTTCGATAAGTCAGCATCGCAGGGACATTATAAGACATTGCTAGAGCATAGCGCGCAGAGACTAGACCACTGTATGTTTTATCATAGTTATTCGGGTAAGGTACGTTTGGTCGATGCGGGTCAAGAAAAACCTCGACATCGGGAATGACAGAACCTGGTGAAACTGCTCCCAACTCTAAAGCTGGTGCGTAAACAACTAACGGCTTCATTGTAGATCCGTTCGATCTAGTAGTATATGTCGCATGGTTTACCTGTGCAATACTATAATCTCTTCCACCAACAAAGGATAGGATTTTTCCAGTGCTGTTTTCGATGAGAATTGCACCTACCTGAACAGGCTCTACTACTTCTTTCTTTTCCTTCGTTTCAGGGTCTTCAACTATTTCAATCTTATCACTTCCGTATAGGGCAAAATTATCTTTTGCCACTTGCATTGCATCATAAATTCCCTTATGAATAGTTGTATGAATTTGGTAACCGTTTTGACGAAGATTACGATCTGCCAAAATTTTATATTCATTTTCCAGCTCTTTATCATTCTTCAAATCTTCATCCGTATAGCCATCTTCTTTGGCAAGGATGCCAGCCAAAATATCCTTTGCCCGTTTTTCTATCTCAAATGTTAAATATGGGTACTTTTCAACGGTACTTTCAACACGAGGGATAAAATCCTTCATAATATCATAGGCTAATGCTTCTTCATATTGCTTCTGTGTGAGCCTTCCGTCATCAAACATTCTGTTTAATACTGTTTTCATCCTTGTAAGACCTGGTTCAATGCCCTCAGGCTTCTTCAATTCCCCGCCTTGTGTATAGGGGGTATAGCCAAAGGGGCTTTGAGGAAGCCCAGCAATGAAAGCGGCCTGGGGTATATTTAATTCCTTTGCATTTACTCCAAATATTCCTTTAGCAGCTGCTTGAACACCGGCGATGTTTCTGCCAGATGAATTTCTGCCAAAGGTGGAGACATTTAAATAAGCTTCCAAAATTTCTTTCTTATCGAAAAACTTTTCTAAGCGCAGGGCAAGCAAAATTTCTTTCGCTTTCCTTTCAAAAGAAACTTCATTTGTTAACAGCTGATTTTTTATTAATTGCTGTGTGAGTGTACTTCCGCCCGTTTGAACAGACGAATTCGTTACTTCTTGAAACAGAGCACGCATAATTGCCTTAGGAACAACTCCATCATGCTCATAAAAATATTCATCCTCTGTTGCAATCACGGCATCTATTAAATATTGGGATACATTCTCAAGCTTTACTTCTTCCCTGTCTAAATCTGTTCGAAGCTTTCCGAGGTAAACATTTTCTGCAAAATATAAATCGGATGTCTCTTCATAGTTATAAATATCCTTTTTCATCTTTTCATAAGGACGAATTTTCTCATTCTTAACGAGTGAAGCAAAATACCCTGCTCCAACCCCACCGGCAAAGGAGCCAACCAAGACAATAATAATAATAAATAATAAAATAAGATTCCAAGCAACTTGAAAGGAGATACTAGCACCTTTTGCTGCTTTTTTATTGGTTAGCAGGGCTACCCACGACTTCCATTTATCTTTGTTATTTTGATTTTCCTTCATTCGCATCATTCCCCCTAAAATCACATACATTATAGCATAAACAGGCAATCCATTAGTTATCGGTTCGCTATTTTTCTAAATTTCCCTTTTTTCTTTCATCTGAGTATTTGACATTTATTATCTCATATGATAAAAATGCTTTATTATTAAAAAAATTTATATATGCTTTGATGGGAATAAGTAGTACTTCTATCTCTGTTTCAGAAAGCCGGCGGCTGCTGTGAGCCGGTACACATAGAAGGATGAATTACCTCCCTGAGCATTCACTGTCAACCTGAGCTATCAGTTATAGCAGTGAACGGAAGATCCGTTATCAGAAATGAGTGGAGGACAATTGTCCTCAATTTGGGTGGTACCGCGCAAAATTAATGCGTCCCTGCAATTATGCAGGGGCGTTTTTTGTTTTTTTGGTAATGGACGATATGAAGGGGTAACCAAAAAGGAGGAAGCAAACAATGAGCTTACTAGAAGATTTAAAGTGGAGAGGGATTATTTACCAACAAACAGATGAAGAAGGAATGAAGGACACCTTAAATAAGGAGAAAATCTCTTTATATTGCGGGATGGATCCAACAGGTGACAGTATGCATATTGGGCATTTGCTGCCATTTCTTACATTGAGGAGATTTCAAAATCATGGACATCGTCCGATTGTACTTGTCGGCGGAGCAACTGGCTTAATTGGTGATCCAAAAATGACTGAAGAAAGAACACTGCAAACAGTTGAAACTGTGCAGCATAACGTAGATTGTCTGACAAAACAATTAAAAATGATTTTTGATTTCGAAGGAGAAAACGGAGCGATCATGGTAAATAACTATGATTGGACTGCACCGATGAATATTATCACCTTCCTAAGAGACTATGGGAAGCACGTAGGTATCAATTATATGCTGGCAAAGGATACGATTGCGTCACGCTTAGAAACAGGGATATCTTTTACAGAGTTTACCTACACAATCCTTCAAGGAATGGATTTTAAACATTTATATGAAAATTACCAATGTAAGCTGCAAATTGGCGGAAGCGACCAATGGGGCAATATTACGACAGGTCTTGAACTCATTAGAAAAATGACAGGGGAAGGCTCGAAAGCATATGGCTTAACGATTCCACTTGTGACTAAGGCTGATGGAACAAAATTTGGTAAAACGGAAAGTGGCGCTGTGTGGCTAGATCCGGAAAAAACCTCACCATATGAGTTCTATCAATTCTGGATTAATGCTGCTGATGCTGATGTTGTTAAATACTTGAAATACTTTACTTTCCTTTCTAAAGAAGAAATTGAAGCACTAGAACAATCTGTTCAAGAAGAAGCACATCTTCGTAAAGCTCAAAAAGCTTTAGCCGAGGAAATGACTCGTCTCATACATGGGGAGGAAGCATTAAATCAGGCAATAAAAATTTCAGAGGCATTATTTAGCGGTGAAGTTAGCAATCTTTCCGGGTCAGAAATTAAACAAGGATTTAAGGATGTCCCATCGTACGAGCATACTTCTGGTGAGGAAATTGGCCTTGTTGATTTACTAGTGGATGCAAAAATCTCGCCATCTAAACGTCAAGCTAGGGAAGATGTGGCAAATGGAGCCGTTTCGATTAATGGTGAAAGAGTAACAGAAACAGACTATGTCCTTACGGTAAATGATCGCATCGAGAATGAATTTACCATCATTCGCCGCGGGAAGAAGAAATATTTCTTAATTAAATACTAATTCATTAAGTCATCAGCAATAAAGATTTAATAAAAGCCCTAGAAATTACAAAAGCATAATTTCTAGGGCTTATTAAATTCCGTATATTTTATAACTTAAATTTCATAACTAAGCCGTTTAGCTTTTCAGCCTGTTTTGCAAGTTCTTCTGAACTACTGGCAACTTCATCCATTGAACTGCTGATTTGCTGGGAGGAGGCAGAGGTTTGTTCTACACCTGCAGCTGACTCTTCAGAAATGGCTGCGATTTCGGAAATTGATCCGCTCATGATTTCACTATTCGCAGTGATTGCAGCTAGATTTTCAGTAACAGTGAGGATATTATTGGACATGTTTTTTATCGCCGCACTAATGCCTTCGAACGTCTCACTAGTAGTTTTAATTTGGCTAGTCCCTTGAACAACTTCTTCATATCCTGTTTGTAATGATTTAGTTACTATATTTGATTCATCCTGAATACCTGTTACGATGTTTGTAATATCAGAAATAGATGAAGATACCTGTTCTGCAAGCTTTTTTACTTCATTAGCTACGACTGCAAAACCTTTGCCATGTTCTCCAGCTCTTGCTGATTCAATAGCTGCATTTAAAGCTAATAAATTCGTCTGGTCGGCGATATCTTTTATGACAGAAACCAATTTAGAAATTTCTTGAGACTTGGTATCAAGGCCGTACACTTTTTGCATTGCATCCTGCATAATTTGATCAATCTTTGTCATTTGATTAAAGGAAGACTCCATTAGCTGGCTTCCTTTACCAGTCATTAACAATACCTCATTAGACGCCTGTAGAATAAGATCGCCATTTGCATCCGCTTCTTGAACTGTGGATGAAAAGGAGCCCATGATGGAGGATAGATTGCTTGCATTGGCAGCTTGTGATTCTGTGCCAGTTGCCAATTCCTGCATGGTAGTCGCAATTTGTTGAGATCCAGCGTTTACCTCATTGGCAGATTGCGTTAATTCTTCACTCTGACCTGCAATAGATTCAGAGACTAGGTTAATTTCACTTAATAATTGGCGAACATTATTATTCATTTCATTTGTAGAAGCTACTAGCTGGCCAACTTCGTCTTTAGAATTATTTTTTAACGGTTCGTGGCTCATATCACCGGTAGCAATGAGATTCATTCTTTCCATTACCTTTTTTATTGGGCCTGAAATCACATTGGAGGTTATTAGTGCTACTGCAATACTAACAACTACAGCCAAAAGAATGACAATCGTTATGTAAAGGACCGTTTTTTCTCCACTAGCTATAATTTCTGTCCCTTTTCTATTAATTGAATCTTGGCTATCGCTGGCTAATTTTTCATATCCAGCCATAAGTTCACGAACGGTTGTATCTGTTTTTGCAAGGTTTTGCCGTGCGATTTCGATATTTCCTTTTTCGTACTCTTCAAATACTTCTTTGGCCACATACTGTCTCCATTCAACAGTACGCTTAATAAGTTCATCAAACTCCTGAGATGCACCAATCTTTCTAACTATTTGCTCATAATGCTTCCCTTTCTCAGTATATTCGTTAAAGCGTTCTTTGTAGTCACCGCCATATAGGACATAGCCTCGTGCAGTTGATATTCTATTTGCCAAAGTACTAGACATTTGCTCGTTTGCAATTAATAATTGGATCTCGTGATCAACTATAAATTCTGTATCATTATTCGTTGTATTGATTTGATAAAAACTAAAACCTCCTAATAGTAACACGAGAAAAATCACTATTGAAAATCCAAACAATATTTTCGTTCTAATACTTTTAAAGCTTAATAAATTCTTCAATTATTTTCCTCAACTTTCAATATATTCATCTTTTTTAGACATAACTACATAAGGCTAAAGTGTCATTTACTAAAGCCGTTTCGGTTTTGATATATAGTAGCCCTGAAGTATAGGTACACCCAATTGTTTTGCGGCTAACAGGTCATTCTTTGTTTCAATGCCTTCTAGCACTAATTTTATTTCTTTGTTTGTGAATTCTAAAAAGAGAGAGACAAGTGCCTGTTTTTCGGTTGATACGGATAAGCCTTTTGATTTCGTATGATCCAGCTTTACAAAATCAGGCGAAATAATTTCGATCATTTTAAAAGAGTCTTTAGTAACCGGTAAATCGTCAAATGCAATTTGGAAGCCATTCGATTTTAAAAACAATAGACGGCTCATAAAAATTTGTTGTTCCCAAATATTTTTTTGGATAGCTTCCTCGTTTATTTCAAAAACGATCTGTCCTCTAATAGTAGGAAATAAAAGGAGCAATTTATTTATGAAACTTTCGAAATCATGATGGACGATTGTTGTGGGCAGAATATTTATAAACAATAAATGAGATTTTAAATAAAAGTTAGGGTATTGCATGACTGCATTCTTAATGCAATACGTGTCTAACTCAAATAAAACCCCGTTATTTCTGGCCTTTTCAATTACAATTAGAGGATTCATTCGTGGTGTAGTTCTCATTAAAGCTTCATGTGCAAAAATAGTATCATTGCTGCAATTCATAAGCGGCTGATATTCACTGTACAATAATTTTTCTTGCGTTATTGTTGTAATGGACCGAAAATCTATTTTACACCCTTCTTCCTACACAATATTAGCTTATTATTTAGGTAATTCCGTATTTATTACACCCATTCCATCTAATATAGCCTTTGCATCTTTGTTTAAATATTCGAGTATATCTGTTCGCAAAAGCAATTCTGCTTTATCCTTAATAATTAGCTTTAAGCCTCTAATACAAAATTAGTTGCATATGTATTGATAGCGATTAATGTTGCCATGTCTTGTCTGGAGATAGGCTGATTCCCTGAATCATGTCTTTCTATAAGGAATTTAAGTAAATCTCTTGCATTGCTTTTCAGTGAAATCCTATGTTTATCTAATACATTTAGATTTTCTTCAATAAGTTTTCGCGCTGCGACAAAGTCTAATTGCTCCATATATTTATTGATATCAGCAATTAAATTTTCAACCTTCATAAAAGCTCACCTCACTTTAAATTTTTTTCTGCCCTAAACAATAAAACACTAAGTAATAGGCTTTTTCTGATAGAAAATAAAAAAGGCTATTCCAAATAGAATAGCCAAAAATTTCATGGAAAATAAACAAGAATTTGGTAACCTGGCAATCATAGCAATAGGTATTTCCAACTACCTAAACCTTAGACCCAAGGGCTTTGCGTCCTATTCTTTCAAATAGTTTGCCTTTTACATATAGGGCTTCTTACTTA
>NZ_JBALOW010000013.1:0-171 GCF_036965085.1 Bacillus sp. JJ1532 | reverse complement strand
ACAATAAAATACAAAATTCAACATAATTCTACAAAATTCAACGTTTTCTCTAAAATAATACATTTACTCAAATTTTTTCAAAAAGAAAAACCCTAGCGGCGTTATAATAAAAAACAGGTTTAAAAATAATCACTCGCTACGGATTATAGGCTATTTAGTTGAATAACACAC
>NZ_JBALOW010000012.1:73890-75025 GCF_036965085.1 Bacillus sp. JJ1532 | reverse complement strand
AGTAGGACGTCGCTAGGCTAGCCCCAAAGGGGCTATTATTTTTGAGAAATGCATAATCATTTCAAATAAATTGGCCCGTTGGTCAAGCGGTTAAGACACCGCCCTTTCACGGCGGTAACACGGGTTCGAATCCCGTACGGGTCACCATTTTACAGCATAGTAGAAGTGATGTATGTTAACTGATGTGCATTTGTACTTTTGCGCTGAGGAGGATTAGCTCAGCTGGGAGAGCACCTGCCTTACAAGCAGGGGGTCGGCGGTTCGATCCCGTCATCCTCCATCTCATTTACCGGTGTAGACCTGAACAACTGACTGCATTCAATTAGTTAGATGTTAACATCTCTCCGGTATTTTTTATAGAGCACTATCCTCACCATTTTTGATGTGCGGAAGTAGTTCAGTGGTAGAACACCACCTTGCCAAGGTGGGGGTCGCGGGTTCGAATCCCGTCTTCCGCTCCAAAATTGTATTTTTGGCAGTATGGGAATTAATTGTATATATGTTACTTTATATCTTTATGGGGCCTTAGCTCAGCTGGGAGAGCGCCTGCCTTGCACGCAGGAGGTCAGCGGTTCGATCCCGCTAGGCTCCACCATAAAAATATACTTTATTTTGGCGGTGTAGCTCAGCTGGCTAGAGCGTACGGTTCATACCCGTAAGGTCGGGGGTTCGATCCCCTCCGCCGCTACCAAAATTTCACTTTTTATCCTGGAGGAATACCCAAGTCCGGCTGAAGGGATCGGTCTTGAAAACCGACAGGCGGGTCAAACCGCGCAGGGGTTCGAATCCCCTTTCCTCCTCCATATAATGCTTGGTAAAAATTATATAAATACTATTATCGCGGGGTGGAGCAACGAGCGTTACTCCTTGAATCAACTGCGAGTTGTACCGATCGAGCTGCTGCTTGATTAAGCATCCTGAGATCGGGACAGTCCTTATGCTTTATATGAGCATAGTAAAAATCACATAAATACTATTATCGCGGGGTGGAGCAGTCCGGTAGCTCGTCGGGCTCATAACCCGAAGGTCGCAGGTTCAAATCCTGTCCCCGCAATCTGGTCCGGTAGTTCAGTTGGTTAGAATGCCTGCCTGTCACGCAGGAGGTCGCGGGTTCGAGTCCCGTCCGGACCGCCAT